>DXZV01000015.1:7261-10738 GCA_019419485.1 Collinsella sp. | reverse complement strand
ACTCAGCCATCTGAGCCTGGACGGCGGTGATGGCAACGACACCCACGATGTCGTCGGCAGAGCAGCCGCGGGAGAGGTCGTTGACCGGCTTGGCGATGCCCTGCAGGATGGGGCCGTAGGCGTCGGCGCCGGCGAAGCGCTGGACGAGCTTGTAGCCGATGTTGCCGGCCTCAAGGTCGGGGAACACCAGCACGTTGGCCTTGCCGGCAACGGAGGAGCCGGGAGCCTTGAGCTGGGCGACGGTGGGGACGATAGCGGCATCGAGCTGCAGGTCGCCATCGATGGCGAGCTCGGGAGCCTTCTCGTGGCAGAACTTTACGGCCTCCTGGACCTTCTTGGCGACCTCGCCGCCGGCGGAGCCCATGGTGGAGTAGGAGAGCATGGCCACGTGCGGCTCAACGTTGCCCATGAAGGTGGACCAGGAGTGAGCGGAGGCGATGGCGATCTCGGAGAGCTCGTCGGAGGACGGGTTGATGTTGAGGCCGCAGTCGGCGAAGATCAGCGTGCCGTCGGTGCCGAACTGCGGGGTGTCGGTGCACATCACGAAGAAGGCCGAGACCAGCTTGGTGCCCGGGGCGGTCTTGAGGATCTGCAGCGCGGGGCGCAGGGTGTCGGCGGTGGAGTGGCAGGCGCCGGAGACCAGGCCGTCGGCATCGCCCATCTTGACCATCATGGTGCCAAAGTAGGTAGCGTCCATCACCTGGGCGCGAGCCTGCTCGATGGTGACGCCCTTCTTGGCGCGGAGCTCGGCAAACTTCTGCGCGTACTCCTCGTGCTTCTCGGCATTGCGCGGATCGATGACGGTAGCGCCGGGAACGTTGATCTCGTCGGGGTTACCCAGGATGACGATCTTTGCCAGGCCCTCCTCGATGATCTTGGTGGCTGCGACGATGGTGCGCGGATCCTCGCCCTCGGGCAGGACGATCGTCTTAAGGTCGGCCTTGGCGGCAGACTTCATACGGTTTAGGAAATCGCTCATGTTACTCCTTACAAGCGTTTCGCTAAGCTCCAGGCGCCCGGCTGTTCACGAATAAACCCGCTGCTAGCGGGTTTACCTTTCAATTATGTTCGCCGCGGTGCTTGAGCTTTCCTTGTGTGGCAAGCTCATTATAGGACGCATTAGCGCTATAATCGCTCTGATAAATATGTCTCGAAGAATGTTCGAGAAAAGCCCAGCTAACGAGCCCGTGGCTTTTGACAAGGAGTATCGATGCAGATTACCTCAGGCCTGCCTGAAGGCTTTAACGCCGGCGCATACGACATGATTGTCGTCGGTGCCGGTTATGCCGGTGCCGTTTGTGCCCGCCGTCTCGCCGAGACCATCGGCTATCGTGTTGCCGTTCTGGAGCGCCGTAGCCACATTGCGGGTAACGCCTACGACTGCGCTGATGAGGCCGGAATCCTGGTCCACGAGTATGGTCCGCACATCTACCATACCTTTAATGAGCGCGTCCACAATTTCCTGTCGCGCTTTACCAAGTGGACGGACTACCAGCACAAGGTGCTTGCCAACATCAACGGCACCCTCATGCCCGTGCCTTTTAACCACGCGAGCCTCAAGCTCGCCTTTGGCGACGAGCGCGGCGAGGAGCTGTATCAGAAGCTCGTGGAGACCTTTGGCAAGGACGTCAAGGTGCCCATCATGGAGCTGCGCAAGAAGAACGACCCGGATCTTGCCGAGGTCGCCGATTACGTCTACGAGAACGTCTTTTTGCATTACACCATGAAGCAGTGGGGCCAGACGCCCGACCAGATCGATCCCTCGATCACCGGTCGCGTTCCCGTCTTTGTGGGCGACGATGACCGCTACTTCCCGCAGGCTCCCTTCCAGGGCATGCCGCAGGACGGCTATACCGCGCTGTTCGAGCACATGCTCGACCACGATCTGATTGATGTGTTCTGCGACGTGGACGCCCGCGATCTCTTCGAGATCGACGAGACCACCGTCAAGATCGACGGCAAGGTCTATGGCGGCGAGATCGTCTACACCGGTCCGCTCGACGAGCTGTTCAACCTCGACTTGGGCGCTCTGCCGTACCGTACGCTCGACATGAAGTTCGAGACGCTCGATATGGACCAGTTCCAGCCCGTGGGCACCGTCAACTACACCACGAGCGAGGATTACACGCGTATCACCGAGTTCAAGAACATGACCGGTCAGGTCCTGCCCGGCAAGACCACCATCATGAAGGAGTACTCCAAGGCCTATACGCCCGGCTCGGGCGAGACGCCGTACTACGCCATTCTGGAGCCCGAGAACCGTGAGCTCTATGAGTGCTATCTTGAGCGCGTTCAGAACCTGACGAACTTCCACCCGGTGGGTCGCCTGGCCGAGTATCGTTACTACGATATGGATGCCGTGACCAACTCCGCCCTCGATCTTTCGGATGAGATTATCGCCTGCCATGCATAAAGTCATATCATTCGGTATTCCCTCGTATAACGCCGCCAAGGACATGGACCATTGCATCACCTCCATTCTGGAGGGGAGCAATTACGCCACCGATATCGAGATCATCATCGTCGATGACGGTTCCAAGGACGAGACGGCGGCCAAGGCCGATGAGTGGGAGACGCGTTACCCCGGAATCATCCGCGCGGTGCATCAGGAGAACGGCGGCCACGGCATTGCCGTCCTTTCGGGCTTGCGCGAGGCACAGGGCACCTACTACAAAGTTGTCGACTCGGACGACTGGCTCGATGGCGCAGCCCTGTCGACCATGCTTTCGATCCTTCGCGGTTTTGAGGAGCGCGACCAGCGCGTCGACCTCTTTATCTCGAACTATGTGTACGAGAAGGTTTACGAGGGTACGCACACCGCTATTGGCTACAAGTTTGCCCTGCCGCGGAAAAAGATCTTTACCTGGGACCAGATTGGTCATTTCCGTCTGGACCAGAATCTGCTCATGCACAGCCTGTGCTATCGCACGGATGTGCTGCGCGCGTCCAATCTGCCTATGCCGCCGCACACGTTCTATGTAGACAACATCTACGCCTACGTGCCGCTACCGCGCTGCAAGACCATGTACTACGCCGACATCGACCTCTACCGCTACTTTATCGGCCGTGAGGGCCAAAGCGTCAACGAGGCCACGATGGTCAAGCGTCTGGACCAACAGTTTCGCGTGACGCGCATCATGATGGAGTCGTTCCACCTGTACAGCGATGTCGAGTCGTCGCGTCTGCGCTCGTACATGATGGGCTATTTCACCATGATGATGGCAATCTGCTCGGTGCTCACTAAGCTTTCCGACGAGGATTGTGCCGACGAGCGCCTGAAGACGTTGTGGAGTGATTTAAAGGCCTATGACGAGCGTATGTATCGTCGTGCACGCTACGGTGTGGTCGGCTTCTTCACCAACCTGCGCGGTCGGGCTGGTGACAAAACCACACTCGGCCTATACCGTCTTGCCTCAAAGATCTTCAAATTCAACTAGCTGCTGAGTAATCGCTGCTGATGGGTTGACTGGGCCCCTT
>DXZV01000015.1:2250-7251 GCA_019419485.1 Collinsella sp. | reverse complement strand
CTGCGAACAGTCCTGCTCGCACGGAAAGCACATTAAGTGCTTTCCGGCTCGTGCGGAACTTGTATCAAACTAAAGGCCAAGGGGCCTCTGCTACAAGAATCGATTGTCAGGCTGCCAGAATTTGAAGATCTTAGACGCGCGGTACACAGGGGCCTGGGCTGAAAGGGATTTAGTTGAGTAGGTTGCCCGGTGGGTCTTGGTTATGTTTGTCGCGAGTTCCGCACGAGCCGAAGAGCACTTAATGTGCTCTTCGTGCGAGCCAGGACTGTAGAGCAGCAAACATAACCAAGACCCACCGGGCAACCGGACGAGTTAGTTTACTTCGCGGCGCCGGGGATGCCGTGGGAGGTTTTAGCGGTTTTGGCTCCGTTTACGATGGCAGCTTCTAGGGCCCTTACTGCGAGCATACCCAGCAGGTCTAGGGGAACGGCGGCGCTTGCCTGGGCTCCCAGTTTGCCGCTGGCAAGGGTGTAGATGGTGTCGCCGTCGTTGGTGGTGTGTGTGGGGCGGATGGCGTGCGCGTAGGCGTCTGCTGCCATTTGGGAGACCTTGGTAGCCCGCGCCTTAGTGAGCTCCATGTTGGTGACGATGCAGCTGATGGTGGTGTTGGTGCGATCTGGTCGCTATCGGCTGTGGCGCGCATGCCGGCGACCCACTCGCCAGTGGTCGGGTCGATGATGTTGCCGCAGGCGTTGACCGAGACCACGGCGCCCACTTTGACGGGACCGAGTGCCACGGCGGCAGCTCCAAGGCCGGCCTTCATGCAGGTGGCAGGCCCCATGAGCTTGCCTACGGTGGCGCCGGTACCGGCGCCCACGTTGCCTTGCTCGAGCGTGGCAGGGGTGTGGTCGAGCGCCTCGCGCACGGCGGCGATACCGGCCTCAATGTCGGGGCGCACGGTGGGGTCGCCAAAGGCGAGGTCGAAGATGCAGCTGGAGCACACGATAGGCACCTGCGTGGGGCCGACGGGAAGGCCGATGCCGCGGCTCTCAAGCTCGCGAGCGACGCCGCTTGCAGCCTCGAGGCCAAAGGCCGATCCACCCGAAAGGCAGACGGCGTGGACCTTGTCGACGGTGTTCTCGGGACGCAGCAGGTCGGTTTCGCGCGATGCTGGAGCACCGCCGCGAACGTCAACGCCGCCGGTGGCGCCCTCGGGTGCCACGATTACGGTGCAACCGGTGCCGGCCTCCTCGTCCGTATAGTTGCCATAGCAAAAGCCATCGACATCGCAGACGTCAATGGCCTCGAGCAGTGTATCCATGTTTAACTCCTATCGGTTTTCCGCCGCGCCTTGTGCCCGGTCGGGATCCGTACGGTACGCCAAAATTGTAGGCGCTGGGGAATACCCAGCGCCAGATGCAATTACGAGAGTTTTTGAATCGCGCGCGCGACGCGGGTGATGGGTAAGCCCACCACGTTATAGAAGTCGCCCGAAATATCGTGCACGAGCATGCGTCCGCCTGTGCCCTGAATGCCGTAGGCGCCGGCCTTGTCCATGGGCTCACCCGAGGCGACGTAGCGCTCGATCTGCTCGTCGGTGAGCTCGTAGAACGTCACGTCGGTCACATCGACAAACGACAGGCTCTCGGCGGCATGCGGAGCTGTAGCGTCGCCGGCTTTAACGATGCAGACGCCGGTCGCCACCTGGTGCGTGCGGCCCGAAAGCTCGCGGAGCATGGTGCGCGCCTCGTCCTCGTTTGCCGGCTTACCCAATATTTGGCCGTCAAAGGTGACAATAGTATCGGCCGCGACGGTCAACTCATTGGGTTCGGCATGCTCGGCCGCGACGGCAGCAGCTTTGGCACGCGCCAAGCGCTCGACGAGCGTAAGCGGAGCTTCGCCATCAAAAGGCGTTTCATCGATGTCTGCGGGAATTACGCGAATGTTATAGCCCGCCTCGCGCATCAGCTCTATGCGGCGCGGCGATTGCGAAGCCAAAATCATAGTTGGATGCCCTCGGCGACCTTCTCGACGGCCTTTTCGCCGGCGAGCGTGCGCAGCAGCTCCAAGGCAAAGGGGAGTGACTGTGCCATGCCGCTGGCAGTGATGATATTGCCGTCTTGCGTGACCTTCTCGCCGGTATAGGTGCCCTCGGGGAAGCTCTTCTCAAAGCCGGGGAAGCACGTGGCGCGGCGTCCCTCGAGTAGACCAAGCTCGCCTAGGATAAACGGGGCGGCGCAGATGGCGGCAACGTGCTTGGTCGCGGCGAAATCGCAGACTACGTTGCAGACGCGCTGGTCGGCGCGCAGGTTGGTGGCACCGGGCAGGCCGCCGGGCAGCACGACGCAGTCGTACTCGTCAAAGTCGATCTCGTCAAAGAGCACATCACAGGTCACGGGGATCTGCAGCGAGCTCACGACCTCGCGCGTGGGCATGATCGAGACGAGCGTGGCGCGCACGCCGCCGCGACGCATGACATCGACCATGGTCAGACATTCAATCGTTTCAAAGCCATCGGCGGCGAGAACGGCAACGCTGGGCATGAGAGTTCCTTTCGTAAGGCGGCATACAATTAGGCGTCTTATACCCCGAAGACATGCGCTTGCCACGCTCGATTTCCCAATGTTTAAAAAGGGACGGGGATTAAATAATCATTTGGTACAAATTGATTATTTAATCCCCGTCCCAGAAAAATCATCGGGCGTGGCCTTGGGCAAACAGTCTAGTTGCGCCTAAGGTGGACGACGGTCTCGCAGTGGAAGGTTTGTGGGAACAGGTCGACTGGCGTGATCTTTACGGGGAAGAAGGTGCCTTCTTCGACAAAGCGTTTGAGATCGCGCGCCAGGGTGGCCGGGTCGCAGCTCACGTAGGCGACATCGCGAGCACTCGTGCTGGCGATAAGGTCGATCGCCTCGGGGGCGAGGCCTGCGCGTGGCGGGTCGACCACCAAGACGTCGGCATCCTGGTCGGGGAACTCGCGCACCGCGTCTCCGCCAATGACGTCGACGTTATCAAGCTTGTTGATCTCCAGGTTACGGCGCAGGTCGCGCACGGCGGGGCCGTAGGCCTCGACGGCGGCGACAAAGTCGCAGCGGCGGGCGAGCGGCAGGGTGAAGGTGCCGGCGCCGCAGTACAGGTCCACGGCAAGCTCGTCTTCCTGCGGGTCGAGTGCTTCCATGACAAGCTCGATCAAAATCTCGGCACCCTTGGTGTTGACCTGGAAAAAAGACGGGGCAGACAAGCGCATCTGACCCTCGGCGATATTCTCGGTCCATGAGCCCTCTCCGGCGAGCATTTCGACCTTGGAGACACGGCGGGCCTTCTTTTCGCCCTTGCTCATCACGCGCACGATGCTCGTGGGGTGAGCGGCGTCCGCCAGCACGCGGGAGACCTGCGAGCGCGGAAAAGAGCCTGTGGGCGTCCAGAGTGCGACCTCGAGTGCCTTGGTGCGGCGTGATGCGCGAATGCCCACGCGTTCGAGCCCCAAGTCATGGCTGCCGCTTAGATAGTTGAGTGCGCCGACGACCGATTTGAGCGCCTTCGGGAAGCGCTTGTCGAACAGCGGGCACGTATCGACGGTCACGATTTTGCTGGGGTCGACACCGTGCATGCCAAGACGCACGCGACCGTTGACGATGGTCGGTTCGAGCTCGATTTTATTGCGGTAGCCCCAGTCGTCCTTGGTGTGGCAGATGGGCTGTACCAACTCATCGACCTGCTCAGGAGCGAACTTGCCGATGCGCTCGAGCGTGGAGCGCAGGTTTTGCTCCTTGGCGGCGAGCTGTGCCGTGCGTGAGAGATTGCCCCACGAACAACCGCCGCAGATGCCCACGAAGGGGCAGGGAGGCTGAATGCGATCGGGGCTTGGCTCCAGAATCTCGGTGGTGCGGGCACGCATGAACGACTTGCCGTCCTGTACGACCTCGGCCTCGACGGTGTCGCCTGCCACGGCGCCCTGCACAAAGACGGCCTTGCCGTTGTCGGCGTGCGCCAGCCCGTCGGCGCCGTAGGTCATCGATTCTATAGTGAGCTTCATATTCCTGCCTGTCATTCGCGTTGTTATTCGCACCATGGTAGCAGGGAAAAGCGCCCCGCATCCGAGGCTTTCCTCAAATGCGGGGCGCTTCTACAAACGACTATTTCGTCTTGCCGGTAATGAGCGTCTTTAGACCCAGGCCGATCAGGCCCAGGCCTATGCGCACGCGACCGGGGCGATGGCGCTCGATGGCCTTGGTCTTGCCGGCGGGCTTATCGCGACGGGCGCTCGTCTCGGGTGCGGGCTTGGTGACCTGCGGCTCGGGCTGAGGTGCAGGTGCAGGCTTGGGCTCAATGACGGTCGCCTGGACCTCTTGGACCTTGGGTGTGGCCGGCTGCGGCTCAGGAGCAGGGGCGGGCTTTGCCTCGGCGGCGGGCTCCGGAGTCGCAGTAGCGGCCTCGGGCGCTTTCTCCACGGCGGGCTCTGCGGCAGCCTCGGGCTCATTCACCGGGAGAGCGGCAACCGCTTCCGGTTTGGCAGCCGCCCCATGTTCAATCTCGTCCTGGATAACTTTTTCGGCCACACGTTCCTTCTCCTGTGCGCGCTGCTGCGCGGCGGCCTCGGCGTTGCGATACGCGCGCTCCAGCAGAGCTTCCTGCGAGTTGAAGGGTTTCTCGTCCTCTTTGCGCTCCACCGGAACCCAGGTGCCGTCACTCGTCAGGCTGCGTGCCTTCACGTTGTCGCGCAGCTGCATGCCCATGTACTCGTGCACCAGGGCGCGGCAGGTGGGGTCGAGCACGGGGAAGGCGATCTCCACGCGGTGCTCGGTGTT
The DNA here is from genome assembly GCA_019419485.1 of Collinsella sp. Classification (GTDB taxonomy): domain Bacteria; phylum Actinomycetota; class Coriobacteriia; order Coriobacteriales; family Coriobacteriaceae; genus Collinsella. Next base: position 2,503 of record DXZV01000015.1, on the reverse strand, counting down.
GCGCGTCATCATGTCTGCCGAGCTCAGGTAGATCATGTCCGAGTCCACGCCAAAGGCATAGACGCGCGCATGCTCCAAAAAACGTCCGACGATGGATCGCACGTGCACGTTCTCGGTCTTGCCCGGAACACCGGGCTTGAGGCACGAGATGCCGCGAATGATCATGTCCACGCGCACGCCGGCACACGATGCCTCGGCAATCTTGTCGATGACCTCGCGGTCCGTGAGGGAGTTCATCTTGAAGAACACGCGC
>DXZV01000015.1:0-2240 GCA_019419485.1 Collinsella sp. | reverse complement strand
GCGGGCGGGCTCGCCGACAAGGGCGCGCTGAATCTCGCGGTCCAGGCCGCGCATGATGAGCGGCTTGAGGCCCGCGGGCGCCACGCCCAGGAAGCGGTAGTCGCCGCGCAGGTTGCCCAGCGACAGGTTGCGGAAGAACAGGTTGGCGTCCTCGCCGATGCCGGGATGCGCGGTCATGAGCATAAAGTCGCTGTAGAGCTTGGCCGTCTTCTCGTTAAAGTTGCCGGTACCCAAAAGCGTCAGGCGGGTAAGCGCCATGCCCTCGCGATAGGTGAGCTGGCAGATCTTTGAGTGGCACTTAAAGCCCTCGGAGCCGTAGATAACGGTGCAGCCGGCCTCTTCCAGGCGCTCGGCCCATTCGATGTTGTTTTGCTCGTCAAAGCGGGCACGAAGCTCCATGAGCACCGTGACCTCTTTGCCGTTTTCAGCAGCATCGATGAGCGACTCGCAAAGACGGCTCTGCTTTGCCACACGGTAGAGCGTGATGCGCAGCGAGATACACTCGGGGTCATAGGCTGCTTCGTGCACCAGGTCCAAGAACGGGTTCATTGCCTCGTAAGGGTAAAAGAGCAGCTTGTCGTGCTGCAGCACCTGCTCGCGGATGGAGCGGGCCATATCGATGGTGGGATTGGGCTGCGGCTTAAACGGCGTAAAGAGGAGCTCATTGCGCAGGTGCTCGGGAATCTTACCCTCAATGCCAAAGACGTAGCCAAGGTCAAGGGGGATATCGCAGGTAAAGACCGAGCGGCGAGAAAGCTCGAGCGCCTTGCGGATGGTCTTGAGCGTTGCCTTCTCGAGCGAGCCCGATACGGCGAGCACCACCGGCTGCAGGCGCAGGCGCTTCTTGAGGATGCGCTTCATGTGCTGGCGGTAATCCTCTTCCTCCTCGACGCCTTCGCCGTCCGGGTCGATATCGGCATTGCGGGTGACGCGGATCAGCGCGCGGTCCAGCGGCTTATAGGAGCCAAAGCAACTGTCCAGGCAGGCGAGGATGACGTCCTCGAGCAAGATGTAGGAGTAGGTGCCGGTGGGCGAGGGGATCTCGACCACGCGGTTCATCGAGGTGGGAATCTCGATAAGGCCCAGCAGGCTCTCCTCGTCGGTGACGCCGTCCAGGCCACAAGCCAGATAGAGTGCGCCGTTGCGCAGGTTGGGGAAGGGATGGCGCGGGTCAATGACCAACGGCGAGATGACCGGCGACACGTAGGCTTGGAAGTAGCGGGTTACGAAGGTGCGCTCCTCGGGCGTAAGCGAATCGATGCGGGCGCGGTGAACGCCCAGAGCGTCGAGCTTGTCCTCGATGCTCTTAAAGATGGACTCCCAACGGGTAAGGAGCCCGGGCAGCTCTGCCATGACAGCATCGACCTGTTCGGAGGCGGTCATATTGCTCTTGTTGTCGACAGGCTGTTTTTTGAGCTCTGCAAGATCGGACAGGCCGCCCACACGCACCATGAGAAACTCGTCGAGGTTAGACTCGAAAATCGACACGAACTTTAGACGCTCGAACAGCGGAACGGTCTCGTCGAAGGCTTCGTCAAGCACGCGGTTGTCAAAGCGCAGCCAGCTAAGCTCTCGGTTTTGCGTGTACGAGAAGTCGCGCGGCGGCTTGCGCAGCTTAGCGGCCTTTTGTTTCTTTTCGATTTTGCTCGGCATATGCATCTGTCCGTTCAGTCCCCGCAGGGGACGGTAGCCTAACTCTAATTCACTATTGTCTCAATTTAGTCGACCGCTGGCACGGACGTATCGCGTGAACGGTATCTTTACCTACTTCTTACGCTGACAAGCCGAAGCACTAACGTCCGGTGCTTTGAGCAAGCGATCTATATCCTCACTCAACTGGTGAGAATGTATGAATAAGAATGATAGCAAGCTGAATATAATCGAATGTAGGTCGAATCGAGGGCAAGCGTCATTTATATGCAGAAAACCGTTTTCACTATGCAATTTTGAATCATGGATAACTTTGAGTGTTCAAGCTTGATTTCCTAGAAAAATAACGTTTACCTAGGAAAATCTGCTTTACGAAACTGAAGTGCATCATGGGAAATCATATGCGATATACCGTTCATCGTACTTTGCTGACCGTTCGGGGGCGAGGTAGCATTACGAATGGAATTTGGATATAACTAGAGCTGTCAGCAAGCAGCGTCCCATATGGAGGGGCGCTGATACATTCGGCCAGTAAGGCCCGAAAGAAAGGTAGGAGGCCATGACGAAAGGTCTGCACGTGCCTTCCGAGA
>DXZV01000149.1:677-4524 GCA_019419485.1 Collinsella sp. | reverse complement strand
TCATAGGCGGCATGGGCTTCCAGTTGGGATCCTTAACGATCTTGCGTGCGTCCTTCATGCCACGGCGCAGCGCCGGAATACCGGTCTTAAAGCATTTGTCGACTGCTGCCAGACGAATGAACTCCTTGCAGAAGGTCGCGGCATTGCCCAGACGGAACAGCACGGGGTGGTAGTCGCCGTAGATCTGCATGTAGCGTGCCAGATAACCGCGGTTGCGCATGATGTAGTAGCGGTTGGTGTCGCTCGTGGAGTTGAGCTGGCGCTTGCCGGCGATATCCCAGTTAGAGACGGCGCGGGCGCGCTTGAGCACCACGTCGGCAACCACGGCGGCGGGGAAGTGCTGACTGGCCACGTAGCCGTAGCAGGCATCGTCGCCGTAGATAAAGAAGCGCGCGTCGGGCAGGCCAATCTTGTCGACCACGCGGCGCGAGAACATGCCGCCCTCAAAGCACAGTTGGTTCATGGTGCGGTAGCCCTCGGGTCCCAAATCCCACTTGGCGATGGGGTTAGGGATGCCGAGCGAAAGGATGAGCTGGTACTGCCAAAAGAAGGCGCCGCCGTCAAAGTCCAGGCGCGAACCCTGAATGACGTCGTAACAGTCGGTCCACTTGGCCAAGCGCTCGATGCCTTCGGGGATGACGAGCACGTCGTCGTCCATCACCCAGAACCACTGGGCGCCCAGGTCGTAGGCGCATTTGGTGCCGGCGGAGAAGCCACCCGCGCCGCCACCGTTTTCAAGCTGCGGCGCGTATATAACGCGGTCGGTGCCACCCTGTGAATCGGGCTGGTCGGTGTCGATGCCCCACAGGTTGGCGAGGCGCTCGTTAAATGCGGTGCACATGGCCTCGGTCTCGCGCGAATTCTCGTTATCGACAATCACGATGCGCCAGGGCGTTGCCGTGAGCTCGGTCATGGAGTCGAACAAGTTGGCCAGGAGTTCCTGGCGCTTGTACGTGACGACAACGATGGCGAGCTTATCGATGGGGGCGGGAAGGGTTGAAGGCATGGGGCAATATATCCTTTCACGCGCGGCGCGCGAGCGCTGCGCGGAAGCTATCGAATACGTCCTTGGGACTGTCCTATTGTAAAGGCTCGGCGCACCTTGACGGCAAGCTTTGAATAAAACGCAGGAACCTGCCACGGGCCCGCCGCATGACGTGCGGCTACTTTGCCCGCAAGAGGCTCCATAGATTATATAAACGTCCGCTGGCGCGCTGACCCTTTGATACCATGAAACGACAGGTATTTCCTAAGGAGCACATTTGTCTACTAACGCCTCTGGCAGCCCTGTTCTGTCGCTGCTTATTCCCATTTACAATGTTCAGCGCTACCTGCGCGAGTGTCTCGATTCCGCCCTGGCGCAGACGCTCAAGGATATTGAGATCATCTGCATTAACGACGGGTCGACCGACAACTCGCCGGCGATTATCCGCGAGTATATGGAGCGCGATGGGCGCGTCAAGATGATCGACAAGGCCAACAGCGGCTACGGCGACTCGATGAACCACGGTCTGGAGATGGCGCGTGGCAAGTACGTTGGCATCTTGGAGTCCGATGACTTTATGGCGCCCGACGCACTCGAAAAGCTTGTCTCGGCCGCCGATAGCAATAATGCCGACTTTGCGAAGGCGAACTTTGATTTCTACTGGTCTAAGCCCGAGGAGCGCCGTTCGCTGCACGAGATGTTTAAGGCAAGGGATTGTGGCAAACCGGTGCATCCCAGCAATACGACGCAGTTCTTTAAGCAAAAACCGTCGATTTGGTCGGCCGTGTACCGTCGCGATTTTCTTGAGCGCAACGGCATTACGTTCCTGCCGACTCCGGGGGCATCCTTTCAGGACACGTCATTCGCCTTTAAGGTGATCGCGTGCGCCGATAAGGCTGTTTACCTGCACGATGCCGTGCTGTCGTATCGCCAGGACAACGAGAATTCCTCGGTCAATTCTTCGGCTAAGGTCTTTTGCGTCAATACCGAGTATGCCGAGATTGAGCGTTGGATTCGAGAGGATTATGCCCGCGACCACGCAAGTGATGACGTCGCGCGCATGCTCAAGTTCAATCAGCTCATTAAGTACGATTCGTATATGTGGAACTATGTGCGCCTGGCGCCTAAGTTCTATAAGGAGTTTCTGGTTCAGATGGCTAAGGAATTTCAGGCGGCCTTGGATACGGGGGAGTTTTCGCTTGACGACCTCAAGCCGTGGAAGCGCGCGAATCTCGCTGCCATCCTCAAAGATCCTGAGGGCTGGGTTGACGAGCATCCGAGCTTTGCGACGGATGGTGCCTTGGGGCGTGCTAAGTATTACGCTTCGGTTGGAGGCCCAGGCGTGGTCGCCGCCTTCCTCATCGAATCGCTGAGGGGGTAGGTCGGCATGGGAGAGGCCTCGTGTCCTAAAGCTACCATTGTCGTCCCCGTTTACAACTCTGCGCGCTCCATTCAGCGATGCCTCGATTCGCTGCTGGCCCAGTCCGAGCGCTCGATTCAGGTTGTGTGTGTCAACGACGGTTCGACTGATGATTCGTTGAACGTGTTGCGTCAGATCGCGCAGGCCGACGATCGCGTACTGGTGATTGACCAGGAAAACGCGGGCGTCTCGTGTGCTCGAAATGCCGGTATCGATGCCGCCGAGGGCGAGACCGTCTTTTTTGTGGATGCCGACGATTACATCGATGCCCAGACGGTCGAGCGCGTGCTGCATGCCATGGAGTCTGCAGATGCCGAGGCCGCCGTTTTTGGCGGCGTCTGTGAACCTGCCGATGCTGCCCCCAAACGCGTCCAGCAACTCATGAGCCCCAAAGCCGGTACCTTCGGCGCCCGTGATCCCCAACTGCTGTTCCATTCGAATGCGCAGCCCTATGCCTGTCGTGCGGCTTTTTCGCGCCAGCTGCTCAATCGCGAAGGCATTCGCTTCGCCCCCGGTTTGGCTTTGGGCGAGGACGTCGTCTTCCAATTTGCGGCTTATGCGCTTGCCCGCAAGACCGTCGTCATGCCGGACAAGTTCTACCACTACGTGATGGAGAGCGAATCGGCGACGCACGAGTTCAACAGTGCCGAGGCTCGCGCCAAAAAGCTTGACACCCACATGAGGATGCTCGAGGAGGTCTTGGAGGACTGGGCGGCCTACGGTCTTTTGGACCTGTGTCCCGGCGAGCTGATAACTTGGTTTTTAGACCTCATTGTGTTCGACCTGGCGCGCTTGGATGCCGATGACTTCCATCGCGTGGCGGCTCGCGTCAACATGGACCTCACGACGTTTTTGGGAACGGAGTGGGCGGATATGCCTGCTAAGGGCGCCGTTTGCCGTGTTGCCCACAAGCTCGTTGCGGCGACCTCGGGCGTTTCGATGGCAGACGCCACGCTGTTCTATCTTTCGACTCGCGGTCTCAAAGCCTGCCTGGAGCGCTTTATCTAATTCCAAGCGCTGCCGCCCGCCGCAACTCGGCTGCTAAAATAACCCTGTTAAACGCTATTCAACAGGAGGTTCTCTTGCAGAACTCTGATACCCCTAAAGTTTCTCTGCTTGTCCCCATTTGCAATGTCGAACGCTACCTGCGCGAGTGCCTCGATTCCGCCGTGGCGCAGACGCTCAAGGATATCGAGATCATCTGTATCAACGACGGCTCCACCGATAGCTCGCCAGACATCATCCGCGAGTACATGGAGCGAGACCCCCGTGTGAAGATGATCGATAAAGCCAACAGCGGCTACGGCGACTCGATGAACCGCGGCCTGGAGATGGCGCGCGGTGAGTACGTGGGCATCCTTGAGTCCGACGACTTTATGTTTGAGGATTCGCTCCAAAAGCTGGTCGCCAAGGCCGATGCTGAGCATGCCGATGTGGTAAAG
>DXZV01000149.1:0-667 GCA_019419485.1 Collinsella sp. | reverse complement strand
CGATCGCCCGGGCATCTTCTACCGCAAACCTTCCATTTGGTCGGCTATCTATCGGCGCGAGTTTCTCAACGACAATCAGATTCGGTTCCTTCCCACGCCGGGCGCCTCATATCAGGACGCAGGCTTTAACTTTAAGGTTTGGGCTTGCGCCGAGCGCGCCGCGTTTATTGCGGACTCCATTTTGTGCTATCGCCAGGATAACGAGAAGAGCTCTGTTAATTCGCCCAACAAGGTGTTTTGCGTGTGCGACGAATATGCCGAGATGCAACGTTTTTTGGACGAGCGTCCCGAGCTCAAGGCTCAGCTCCAGGGCATTTTAATGCGCATGAAGGTCGATACGTACCGTTGGAATGACGAACGCCTGGTCGATGAGCTGCGCGAGCAGTTTTGGGAGAAGGCTTCACCCGAGCTCAAGGCCGATTGGGATGCCGGTCGCTTTGACCTGTCGCTGTTCGATCCACGCGGCGAGACCGATTTGCGCCTGATGGTCAAGTCGCCCCGCGCCTATATCGATTCGCGCTTTGACTTTAAGAAGCCGGGCAAGCTCAATACGTTTAAGCATTACTTTAAGATTGGCGGCCTGCCGCTGGTTTGGCGCGTGCTGACGTATCAGCGCGCCTACGGTGACAACCCGCACCCCGATGACGTGCCGGCCGCACAGTAGGAG
>DXZV01000148.1 GCA_019419485.1 Collinsella sp. | reverse complement strand
GATCCGGTCCGACCGGGCCGCGCGGCAAGGAGATATATTGCCAGACCGGAGGGGCCCCGTGGGCGGGAATCTGGGCGCATACATTTCCTACATATATCAACCCTCACATTAAGTGTGCGCCCGTCTTCCGCTATTTACCTATACAGACCTTTCGCCGGGATAATTCATGCCCGCCGCAAGCACAGTCTTATATCTTGCTAGCTCAGGTCCTCTCCATTTGAGGAGATCACCTTTTTATACCAATCAAATGATTTCTTCTTCGTTCGCTTTCGTGTGCCATTTCCCTCGTCGTCCAAATCGACGTAGATAAAGCCGTAACGCTTACTCATCTGGCCTGTTGCTACTGATACAAGGTCAATGGGGCCCCAGCACGTGTAACCCATGAGGTCGACGCCGTCCTCCTCCACCGCATCTTTCATAGCCTTTAAATGGGCACGCAAATACTCGATACGGTAGTTGTCCTCTATATAACCTTCTTCATTGGGCTCATCCACGGCGCCGAGGCCGTTCTCAACAATAAAGAGCGGCTTTTGATAGCGGTCGTAAATATCGTTCATGGTGATTCGCAATCCCAACGGGTCGATAAAGCGTCCCCAAGGCTCGAGCTTGAGATAGGGATTGGGCGCACTCTTGAGGAGGTTGGAGTCGTATTTGCCTTCCGCGTTCGCCTCGACCACGCGCGTGGAATAGTACGAGAACGAAACGAAGTCAACGGTATTGGCAGCAAGCACCTCGCGGTCATCCTCGTCCCAAGGAATTTTGAACCCCTGACGCTCGTACTCCTTGAGTACGTAGCAGGGATATACTCCGCGCACCTGCACGTCCGTAAACATATAATGTTTACGGTTCTCGTCCTGTGCCGCCTTGATGTCGGCAGGATTGCACGTAGCGGGGTAGTAAATCCCCGCGTTGAGCATGCACCCGATCTGACCTCCAGGAACAAACTCGTGGCATGCGCGCACCGCTCGAGCGCTCGCCACAAGCACGTGGTGCACCGCCGAGTATATGGAGCGATAACGATCCTCGCCCTCGTGGAAGATGATGCCCGCACCCATAAAACAGGCCGACGTCATGATGTTAATCTCGTTAAAGGTAAGCCAGTACCGCACCTGTCCGGCGTAGCGCGTAAAGACAGTCCGTGCAAACCGCTCAAAAAACTCGACAAGAGCCCGGTTTCGCCAACCACCGTACGCGGTCACGAGGTGCATCGGCATGTCATAGTGGTTGAGCGTGACCACGGGCTCGATCCCCTGCTCTCGGCAGACCCGGAACACGTCCTCATAGAAGGCCAGGCCCTCCTCGTTGGGCTCGGCGTCATCACCATTGGGGAAGATGCGGCTCCACGCAATCGAGAGGCGCAGCGCCTTGAAACCCATCTCGCCAAAGAGCGCGATATCCTCTCGGTAATGATGATAGAAATCAATGGCCTCGCGTGCAGGGTAATAGCGCCCCGGCTCAGCCTCGAGGGGCACATCGTCACCCCGGATAACAGCAATACGCCCTTCACCAAAGGGAAGCAGGTCGGCGTTGGCGAGACCTCGACCTCCTTGGTCAAAACCACCTTCGCATTGGTTGGCGGCAAGTGCTCCGCCCCAGAGAAAATCAGAACGTAGCGGCATGAGACCCTCCTCTACTTAGATTGACAATGGACCGCCCGCCTCGCGACGAGCGGTCCGCTTTGAGCGCATGGGACTTAGGCATCGGGAGGGACCCCGCGCCGAGATCGCCTCATGCGGAATCAGCGCTTAGGCTTCCATGGCGTCCTCGGCGTCTTTCTCGGTAGCTTCGCGGTTATCAAAACCAAAGACCATGCAGAGGACAAAGGTCACCGCAAAACCAACGAAGCAGCCGATAGCGCCAGGGACGATATCCTGACTGAACTTGATAACGTTCATCCACGGAAAGCCAACACCCGAGAAGATGAAAATACGCGCATTCAGCAAGCCGCACACAAGACCGCCTGCCGCGCCACCGATCGTTGACCAGGCAAGGGCCTTCTTATCGCGCAGGAGAATGCCGTAGATGATGGGCTCTGAGACGCGACCGAGCGCATAGGTGGCAAGCGTAGTCCAGCCGAGCTGGCGGTTAGCCTTGCCCTTAGCGCGGATGCCGTACGCAAGCGCAACGGCAAAGGTCGCGTAGACCACTACGGTCGTGGCCGGAGTGCACACAGCGTCATAGCCAACCTCGAGCCAACCAGGCATCATAGCGGTAAGGATGGGCACATGCATGCCAGTGGCGATGACGAGGTTCCACGTTGCACCGACCACGAGGCCGCACAGCGGCCCGGCATTTGCGCCGAGCCAGATGATGATATTGGCAATGATGCCCATAAGGAAGGAGACGGCCGGCCCAAAGACACACAGCGCCAGCGGCAACATGATAAGCATGGTTCCCACGGGAATCACAAGGATGCGCAGCATATCCGGGCAGTACTTCTTGATGAGGCCCTCGACGCAGGACTGAACCCACACGATGAGAATGATCGGCAACACCGACTGCGTGTAGTTAACAAGCGTCATGGGAATGCCGTACACGTCGAAGGGAGCACCCTCTTCGACGATGGCGAGCATGCTCGGGTGAATCATGATGACGGCGGTCATGAGCGCGAGCACCGGACTCGTTTTGAACTTCTTTGCTGCCGCATAGGCGCCAAAGACCGGAAGGAAGTAATAAGCCGCATCGCCTACGATAGTGAAGAGCTGGTACACGTTGCTCTCCTCGGAGAGTAAACCCGCGCCCTCCGGTCCGAGCAGAATGGTGAACATGCGAAAGATACCCGCAATGCAGAAGATCGGCAGAATGGGAGCAATCGACCCGCTCACCGCATCCAAGATGAGGTTGACGATGCGCTTGGGCGCAAAACGCTCCTTGAGCGGGAGCTTAGGGGCGTCGAGGTTCTCGTCGATGGTAGCCTGCGCCTCAAAGCCGCCCTCCTTGCAAACGGCGTCGTACACCTTGTCGACGGTCGGGCCGATCACAAGCTGGACTTGCCCGCCGGCACGCACCACGCTGATGATCTCGGGGATGGCGTTCAAGGCATCATCCGACGCGAGCCCTTCGTCTTTAAGCACGAAACGCAGGCGCGTCATGCAGTGCGTCACGTTGGAAATGTTCTCCTTGCCACCAACGGTATCGATGATCTTGCTGGCAAGTTTTCGATCGTTTGTCATGGTTCCTCCTTACATGCCGAATAGCCTCGGCACAGTTGACATTTATCGTCGTACACGGAGGTCATGCCCTGCCCTAGCACAGGTTACAATCCTTCTAGTCCGTTCTGATTAACGGTTCTGGTCCTGGTTTTGCTGCGAGCAGATGCGGTTGACGTGGAGCAAAAGGTAGAGCTTTTCATCATCAGTGAGCCGCGTGCCCCACGAGTGCTCAATATAGCCGCTGATATGGTCGATACAGCTCGCCAGCTCGGGGAATTCTTCCCGCGAGTTGCCGTAGAGTGCCAAATTGGCGCTGCTAATTTTCTCTCCGCCCTGGATACGGCGAAATAAATACTGCACATGCGTCGCAAAGCGCGAGTATTCAAATGTATCGCGATCGATAATCGTACGAAAATCGCGCTCGACGATGGCAGTAACCTCATTGAGCAGCTGCTCAAACGAACACGCACGGCTGCTTGATGCCTCCACCTCGGTACCCGTCTTGGCGTTGACCAGGTTCATGGCAATGCCGGCAACCTCTTCGTTCGGAAGCACTACGCCCATCTCTTGCCGCAGACGCGCCACGATATATCGACCAATCTTGAACTCAAGCGGGTAAAGCTGTTGCACGTCATAGGCGAACGTCATGTCGAAGCGAATGCCCTTCTTTTGGCGCGCAATCGCAAAGGAAAGATGGTCGGCCATGATCAGAACCGCATTGGGGCTTAGCTCATAGGGAAGCTCATTGGTAACAATGTCCATGACCCTTGCCGTAAAGATAAGCACGTCCGCGGGCAGGTCCTGCATGATGCGCTGCCCCTTGGTATCGACGCTGTAGAACGTCCGCTCGATAGCTGCCATGTCGAGCTCCCGTGGGAAGTCTCCTCCAAAGCCGATGCCCTTACCCAGCGCCACAACCTCACGGTTTAAGCTGTCTCGGCAGACAACGGCATTGTTATTGAGCTTTCTGATCGCCAGCATAGATGCGCACCCCCTCTCTTCATCATATCAGGCGCAAACTGCACAGGAACACAAAATGGGAGCATGACCCGATGGAATAAACCACCTACGGTCATGCCCCCAAATGAGTGACACCCGAAGCTATGTGCCTTTTTATATCTAACGTACCCAAACCGGGCAAAGCGCAGACGGCCATGCTCCCTAGAGATAACAACCCGTCATGCATATATTTTTATAGTATACAGTCGCCTTCACGTCAAGATAACGCGTGTATGATTCCGGCGAGCGGTGCGAAACCTTCAGCCAAATGCGCAGCTACAGAAGCCGCGGGACTCGCGCTTCCCGGCACAGGGGCTACGGCGCTATCGGACGCGCGCCCAGAAGGACCCTAGGGGGATCAAAAGCCCGCAAACGCAAAAAAGGGGGAGGCCGCGAGGCCTCCCCCTTCTGCAGTTTCGATGACG
>DXZV01000147.1:1414-4643 GCA_019419485.1 Collinsella sp. | reverse complement strand
CTGCCATTGCTCCCGTTTTTGGTGCCGATATTTGCCATAATCGAGGTCGTGGGCTGGACATTGTAACCGATTGCGCATCCTTTTTAAGGAGCATGCCATGGCAATTAATCAAGAAACGACCGTCATTAAGGCGCGCATGGACCGTATTCCCTCGGCGTTGTCGCCCGAACTTTTCGAGCGCATTGCCACCGATCGTGCTTCGGGCTATGTTAACCCGTATCGTTGCAACGACGATCAGGTCATTCGTCGTATTGATCGCGCCGCCGACAAAGGCACGCTTATGCGTCCGGCGTTTATGCGCGATACCGAAAAGATACTTCATCTTCCGGCGTACACCCGTTATGCAGGCAAAACGCAGGTCTTTAGCTTCCGTAGCAATGACGATCTGTCACGCCGCGGTTTGCACGTGCAGCTTGTCTCCCGCATTGCGCGCGATATCGGTCGCGCCCTGGGGCTCAATTGCGATCTGATCGAGGCGATTGGCCTGGGCCACGACTTGGGACACACGCCTTTCGGCCATGCCGGTGAGCGATTCCTCAACGATATCTACCACGAGCGTACGGGGCGTTATTTTTTCCATAACGTGCAGTCGGTCCGCGTGCTCGACGCGCTGTACGGCCGTAACGTGTCACTCCAGACGCTCGACGGCGTGCTATGCCATAACGGCGAGTACGAGCAGCGCGTGTTTGAATTGTCGGATATGGGCTCCTTTGACCAGTTCGATCAGGCGGTCGAGGACTGCATCGCCACGGGCTATGGCGCCATTGGGCACCTGCGTCCCATGACGCTCGAGGGCTGCGTCGTTCGCATCTCGGATATTCTTGCCTACGTCGGTCGTGACCGTCAGGATGCGATCGCGGCGGGTCTGCTTTCGCCCGACGCTTTTGACGATGGTCGGGGCGGCGCCTATAACAGCTGGATCCTCACGCACGCTTCCATCGATATCGTTGAGCATAGCTATGGTAAGCCGCGCATCGAGATGAGCGAGGACCTGTTTGAGGAAATTCGCCGAGCCAAGCGCGAGAACTACGAGAAGATCTATAGCAAGGGCGGTATCGAAGGCGATTCCGAGGAGGAGCTGCGTGAGGCGTTCGAAAAGCTCTACGACCGTTGCCTGCGGGATCTAAACAGTGGCGACGAGTCCTCTTATATCTTTAAGCACCATATTTCGCGCATTGAGCAGCAGCTTTCCTACTACGATCGTACCTATGCCTGGCAGGACGACAAGGATCAAGCCGTGGTGGATTACATCGCGAGCATGACGGACGGTTATTTCTGCGAGCTGACGAGCAAGCTGTTCCCGGGTCTAAAGTTTCCGCATCGTACCTATATTAACGAACGGTAGTTCGTATTTATTCGGTATACTGTTTGTGGAAAACGTTTTTGATTGATGCACGGGATGGCTATGGACGACCTTTTTTCTGCTTCGACGCGCGAGCGTTCCTTTCAGAATGCGCCGCTTGCGGTGCGCATGCGCCCCAATTCGCTCGACGAGTATGTGGGCCAGCAAAAGGCCGTCGGTAAGGGCTCATGGTTGCGTGCCGCGATCGAGCACGACGTGCTTTCGAGCGTGATTCTGTACGGGCCGGCCGGTACGGGTAAGACGACGCTGGCCCACATTATCGCCAACCATACCAAGAGCGAGTTTGTCGAGGTCAGCGCCGTGACGGGCACCGTAAAGGACTTGCGCCGCGTGATTGACGAGGCCAAGACGCGCCTGAATACGTACGACCGCCGCACCATTCTATTCATCGATGAGATTCACCGCTTCTCTAAGTCGCAGCAGGATGCCCTGCTGCATGCAGTTGAGAACCGTACCGTCATTATGATTGGCGCCACGACGGAAAACCCGTACTTTGAGGTCAACTCCGCACTGTTGTCGCGTGGGCGCGTGGTAGAGCTTGAGCACCTGAAGGACGAGGATATCGCCACGCTCATTGAGCGTGCGCTCGAGGCGCCGCAGGGTTTAAACGGTAAGTTCTCGGCCGATGAGGATACGGTTAAAACCATTTGCACATTGGCCGCGGGCGATGCTCGCTCAGCACTCACGACGCTCGAGCTTGCGAGCGAGATTGCCGTTACGCGTCCCGATACCGAGGGAACGCCAGCGCCGGCGGCGGGGGAACGCTATCCCATTACCGTGGACGACGTGAAGATCGCCAATCCGCGTCGTGGGTTTTCGTATGACAAAAACGGTGACATGCACTATGACATTATTAGCGCGTTCATCAAGTCCATGCGAGGCAGCGATCCCGATGCCACCATTTATTGGCTTGCGCGCATGATTGATGCGGGGGAGGATCCCAAGTTTATCGCTCGCCGCATTATGATTCAGGCTTCCGAGGATGTTGGCAACGCCGACCCGCAGGCGCTTTTGGTGGCACATGCCGCATTTAAATCTGCCGAGGTCATTGGCTATCCCGAGTGTCGCATCAACCTGGCTCAGGCTGCGCTCTATGTGTGCCTGGCGCCTAAGTCCAACGCGTGCGAGGCCTCGATCGATGCGGCGCTGGCCGATATCCACAGCAGTGGTCTTCGCGAGGTGCCCAGCTACCTGCGCGATCGTCACCGTCCCGGCAGCGACGAGTACGGTGTATACAAGTACCCGCACGATTATCCCGAAGGCTGGGTCGATCAGCGCTATTTGCCCGAGGGGTTGGAGCGCGGCGCGTTCTGGCAGCCTGCCGGCCGCGGTTGGGAAGAGTGGCGTGTGGAGCAAAGCGAGCGCGACCGTAGCGGCAACGCTCCCAAGTAGGCCATTGGCGCCTCGCGCATTCCCTTTGGGTATCTTTGCCCTTCTTTGGGGTACCATGAAAAACGTCTGTATTTCGATTCCTTCGGGAGGCTTGCATGAGTCCCATTCAAATCGCCCTGCTGGTGCTCGCCGTTGCCGGCGTGTGGGCTGTTGTCGAGCTCGCGCTCACGCTGCGCAAGACTCGCACCGTCGTCGACTCGCTCGACAAGACGGTGAGTGACCTTAACAATACGCTCGCCGAGGCACAGCCTGTGGTGGCAAAGCTCGATGGCGCTGTCGATGAGCTCACCCCCGCGCTGGCACAGGTTGAGCCGCTCCTCAAGTCGAGCAAGACTGCCGTTGATGCTCTGACGTCTAACCTCGTTGAGGTTGAGGCGGTCGTTCGCGACATCTCCGAGGTCACGGGCAGCGTGGCCGAGGCCAGCAATGCCGTATCGAGCGTGACTGATTCTGCTGCTGGCGCCGTGCAGAAGC
>DXZV01000147.1:540-1404 GCA_019419485.1 Collinsella sp. | reverse complement strand
GGCTCCTGCAGCCGACGCCGATCGCAAGCTCGCCGCTGCCGCCGCCGAGGCCGAGCAGCCTACTGAGCGCGTTCTGATTGGCGATGACGATGCCGCTGCTGACGACGATGATGTTCAGAAGCCCGCTGCTAAGCCCGCTCAGTATTACACTTATACGCCCGCCGAGACCTCCGAGGAGTCCTGCGATGAGTAGCGAAGCAACCTGTCCCATCACGCTGAGCGTTGCCGGTGATCCGCGTCTCGCGCGCTTGGTGCGCATGACGGCCGCAAACGTCGGCGCCCTGTGCTCTATGTCTGTCGATCGTATCGAGGACATCCGCATGGCTGCCGAGGAAGCCTTCATCTTTGGGTGCACCGCGGTCGACTGCGACGACATCACCATTCAATTTGATGTGGACGAATCTCACGTCGGCATGACCTTTACCTTTGGGGAACAGGCCACCGTCGACGAGGATGACCAGGCTGCTGTGTATGCCGAGCTCATTCTTGCAAGCGTGTGCGATTCCTACGAAAAGACTGCGGCGCCCCTAACGCTTTCCCTCGACCTCAAGGCGGATATCTAATATGACCGAACGTTCCCGGAGCGGCAAAACCGCTTGGGACAAGGAGAAAACCCGCGAGCTGTTTCGTCGTTATAAGGAGACCGGTGATCCGGATGCTCGCGAGCAGCTCGTTATGTCCCATATGAACCTGGTAAGGTTTCTTGCCAACAAATTTAAAAACCGCGGTGAGCCGCTCGATGACCTTTTGCAGGTCGGCTATCTGGGCTTGCTCAAGGCTATCGACCGCTTTGACCCTGAACGCGGACTTGAGTTCACGACGTTTGCCACGCCCACCATCCTGGGCGAGATTAAGCGCCACTTC
>DXZV01000147.1:0-530 GCA_019419485.1 Collinsella sp. | reverse complement strand
GCGTGCGCGTGCCCCGACGTTTGCAGGAGCTCTCGGCCAAGGTCAACCAGGCTACCGATAAGCTCACCAACGAGCTACAGCGTTCGCCCAAGGTTGAGGAAATCGCCGAATACCTCGACGTGACTGTCGACGAGGTGCTCGAAGCCATGGAATCGTCCTCGGCCTACACCTCGGTGCCCATCGAGGCTCCTGGCGCGTCCGATTCCGACGATGCGCCTTCGATTCTTGACCGCTATGCCGACGAGGACAATGAGCTCGACTTTACCGATGACCGCCTGGTAATCGAGGAAGCCATCCGCGATTTCTCGCCTCGCGAGCGCGAGGTTATCGAGTTGCGCTTCGTTAAGGGCATGACCCAGATCGAGATCGCCAAGAAGCTGGGCATCTCGCAGGTGCAGGTCTCGCGCCTGCTGCGCCGTACCCTTAAGAAGATTCAAGATAAGATCGACCCCGACGGAGTGATGATTCGTTCATGAGTGAGCACCCCCAACAAATCGACCGCACGCTTCGCGATACCCGCATTCTGACGC
>DXZV01000146.1:4115-4680 GCA_019419485.1 Collinsella sp. | reverse complement strand
CGTGCGCGCCGGCTGGGTTGCCCAGAGCGGCCCCGTGATCGTTGATGCCATTAGCGGCGTGACGGGTGCCGGTAAGTCCTGTAACGCTCGCACCCATTTTTGTGGCGCAGACGAGAACCTGGAGGCCTATGGCGTAGGCAAGCATCGTCATACGCCCGAGATTGAGCAGATCCTTGGTCTGACCGATCGTGTCGTCTTCACCCCGCATCTGGCACCGCTCAAGCGCGGCCTGCTCTCCACGGTGACGCTGCCGCTCACGCCGCAGGCTATCGATACCTTGACCCTTGAGGACGTTGTCGACTATTACAAGCAGTTCTACGCTGGTCGCACCTTCGTGCGCGTACTCGATGCCGGCCAGCAGCCCAAGACGGCTTCGGTCGTCGGCACCAACGCCGCCCAGATTGGCCTCGCGCTCAACAAGCGTGCGGGCGTGCTGGTGGCGACGGGCGCCATCGACAATCTGTGCAAGGGCGCTGCGGGCCAAGCAGTCCAGTGCGCCAATATCGTCTTTGGCTTTGACGAGCGACGAGGCTTGCCCACAGTGGCGTGCCCCGGGTAGCACATT
>DXZV01000146.1:0-4105 GCA_019419485.1 Collinsella sp. | reverse complement strand
CAGCGTCAGATGTGTATAAGAGACAGGTGTAGCACATTCGATTGTTAACGATTTGGTAGTCGGGCATCGAGTGGGGCGCCACTCTTAAGCTGGTCTCATGATTACGACTGGCATGGCGCACCAACCGATGTCCGTTTTTTGTTTGACATAAGGAGTCATAAAGACGATGAATACCGAGCTGTTTGATATCAAGATTCGCGCCGTCGAGGGCGGCGTTACGGCTGCGGCTGGTTTTAAGGCTGCAGGCATCCACGCTGGGTTCCGCAAGAACCCCGAGCGTCTGGATTACGCGCTCGTCGTGCCCGATAAACCCTGTCCCGGCGCTGGAGTGTTTACCGCCAATCGCTTTTGCGCGGCGCCCGTGCAGGTGAGCCGCGCCAACCTGGGCGGTGCCGACAAGGGCTACGGTATCATCGCCGGCGTTTCGGTCAACTCTGGCAATGCCAACGCCGCCACGGGTGAGACCGGCCTTGCATGCGCGCGCGAGACGTGCAGCATCGCATCGCAGGTCATCGGCTGCGAGCCTCAGCAGATTCTGGTTGCCTCCACGGGTGTAATTGGCCAGATTCTGCCGATCGACACGTTTGAGACCGCCATTCCTGCTGCCTACGAGGCGCTCTCCGCCCACGGTGGCGCCGATGCCGCTCGCGCCATCATGACGACCGACACGCACTCCAAGGAGTACGCCGTGTCCTACGTCAGTGAGGCTGCGGGTCATGCGGGCAATGTCTATACGGTAGGCGGAATGTGCAAGGGCTCGGGTATGATCATGCCCAACATGGCCACCATGATCGCAGTTATCACCACCGATGCTCCCGTCGAGCCTGCGGCACTTCATGCCCTGCTGCTCTCGACCGTCAAGCAGACCTTTAACAAGGTAACGGTCGATTCCGACACCTCGACCAACGACACCTGCATCATGCTTGCCTCCGGCGCCGCTGCCGCAGATGCCGAGCCGATCGTCGAGGGCTCCAATGCCTTTGACGAGTTGGCATTTGCCGTGCACGAGGTGTGCGAGAGCCTGGCGCGCAATATCGCCGCCGATGGTGAGGGCGCATCCAAGCTTGTTACGGTCAACGTTACCGGCGCCGCTAACGACGAGGAGGCCGATATCGCCGCCCGTGCCGTTGCCAACTCGCCGCTCGTTAAGACCTGCATCGCCGGCCACGACTGCAACTGGGGCCGCGTTGCTATGGCGCTTGGCAAGTGCGGCGTGAAGTTTAATCAGGAAGACGTTTCCATCGACATGATGGGCATGCCTGTCTGTCGCGACGGTCTGACTGTTCCCTTTGACGAGGACGAGGCTCTACGACGTTTTGAGGCGCCCGAGATCGTGATCTCGGCCGACCTGGGCGCAGGCGACGCGGCAACGACCGTGTGGACATGCGACCTCACGCATGAGTACATCTCCATCAACGGCGACTACCGTTCCTAGATTCCAGGCACGCTGCGCATCTTGCCGCGATTGCGGACAGCGGAGCACGGCGCGATAACGATACGAAAGACGAGGCAGATTATGAAATTCGCACGCGATTGTCGTTCGAGTGAATCCAACGAAGCAACCGCGCAGCTGCTGTTCGAAGCGCTGCCGTGGATTAAGAACCTGACCGGCAAGACGGTTGTTATCAAATATGGCGGAGCCGCCATGGTTGATGAGCAGCTGCGCCGCGACGTGATGAGCGACATCGTTTTGCTCAAGATCATCGGTATGCGCCCCGTTATCGTGCACGGCGGCGGCAAGGCCATCAACGAGGCACTCAGCCACTACGACATCCCCGTCGAGTTTAAGAACGGCCAGCGTGTGACCACGCCGGCGACTATGGATATCGTGCGCGAGGTGCTGGGCGGTAAGGTCAACCAGGAGCTGGTCGCAGCGCTCAACCACCATGGCAACCTGGCCGTGGGCGTGTCGGGCAGCGATGCCGGCACGCTCATCGCCGAGCCGCTCGACCCCGAGCTCGGTCGTGTGGGCAAAGTGACGCACGTCAACACCGACTATATCGAGCGCTTACTCGATAGCGAGTACATCCCCGTCATTGCTACCGTTGCGGCGGGGGAGGACGGCGGTTTCTTCAACATCAACGCCGACACCGCCGCCGGTGCCGTTGCCGCGGCGCTCCACGCGCATAAGGCGATCTTTTTGACCGATGTCGATGGCCTGTACAAGGACTTTAGCGACAAGGACTCGCTTATCTCCAACCTAACGCTCGACGAGGTTAACGAAATGCTCTACGGCGGCGAGGTCGATAAGGGCATGATTCCCAAGCTGCGTGCGGCCGTCGATGCGCTTACCGGCGGCGTATTTCGTGCCCACATCATTAACGGTACTACGCCGCATTCGCTGCTCCTGGAGTTGCTGACCGATGCCGGCGTCGGCACCGTGATCCATTCCACCGAGACGGCTTACGAGTTCGATACGCATCCGCATCCGCTTTCGACGTTTGCTGCGCGTCTGACCGAGAACCTTGACGAGGTCGAGAAGCTCCAGACGGTCTAGCTGGCCCGCAGCCGACCCATTCCTGCACCCATAGCCCCGCGCCGTCTGGCGCCCAACGAAAGGCATCTCATGTCACTTGCAGCTCAGCAATCGCTTGAATCCCATTACGTTATGCATACCTTTGGCCGCTCTCCGGTCGAGTTTGTCGAGGGTCACGGCATGAAGCTCACCGGCGACGATGGCCGTGAGTACCTCGACTTTCTTGCCGGCATCGGCGTGTGCAGCCTAGGTCATGGCGACCCGGCTGTGCTCTCGGCGCTCGAGGCGCAGACCAAAAAGCTCATGCATGTCTCCAATTACTTCTACATCGAGCAGCGCGGACAGGTCGCGGCGCTGCTGTCCAAGCTTGCTAACGACGACGTAGATGGTGCGCGCGTGCTTGCCGATGCCATTGTCGCCGGCGATGAGACCACGGCAGCTGCTCTTGGTGTCCCGGCTGCGGGCGAGCAGGTTTGGGAGACCTTCTTTGCCAACTCTGGCGCCGAGGCCAACGAAGGCTCGATGAAGCTCGCGCGTCTGTACGCCAAGCGTGCCGGTAATGGCGGCAACACCATCGTGTGCATGCGCGGCGGCTTCCACGGCCGTACGCTCGAGACCATTGCCGCCACCATGCAGGATTGGCTGCAGGACAGCTTCCGCCCGCTGCCGGGTGGCTTTGTGGCCTGCACGCCCAACGATGTGGACGAGCTGCGTGCGATCTTTAAGCAGCTGGGGAGCGAGATTTGTGCCGTGATGCTCGAGCCGATCCAGGGTGAGAGTGGCGTGCATCCCATGACCGAGGAGTTTATGGCGGCAGCGCGCGACCTGGCACACGAAGTGGGCGCCGTGCTTATCGCCGACGAGGTCCAGTGCGGCATCTTCCGCTCCGGCAAGCCGTTTGCATTCCAAACCTATGGCGTGGAGCCCGACATCATGAGCCTTGCCAAGGGCATTGCCGATGGCGTGCCCATGGGTGCCGTCATGGCAAAGAAGGAGATTGCCGACGTGTTTAAGCCGGGCGACCACGGCTCGACCTTTGGCGGCAGCTGCTTGGCCATCGCGGCGTGCGCCGCGACGCTCTCCGCGCTCGTGCACGGCGATTATGCCGACCATGTTGCCAAGGTAGGCGCCTATATGGAGGCAAAGCTCGCCAAGCTGCCGCACGTGACCGAGGTGCGTGGCCGCGGCTTGATGCTCGGCTGTGATCTGGATGATGCCGCGGGCGACGCGCATGATATTGTTGCCCGCGCGCTGGCCGCCGGTGCCGTGATTAACGCTACAGGTGCTCATACGCTGCGTTTCCTGCCGCCGCTCGTGTGCGAAGAGGCCGACGTGGACAGCCTAATCGAGATCCTCGCGGGTGTCTTGGGCTAACGCGGCGCAATAACTCAATTTGGACCGGGTTCCGGACTGCGGATGTGCCATATGCGGCACGATTCGGCGGTCTGGAGCCCGTTTTGCCTTAGATTTGCTAAGGCGGGGAGACCTGCTGGTCAAAAAACATCAAATATGAGTACTGTTACCGATTTGGTAACAGCAATTTTGGACTAATAAGGCCAGATAGCTAGTCGAAATGGTAGCGCGCAGAGATGTGGTGTAAGAGGCGGGGCATGCCCCGCCTCCGCCCTT
>DXZV01000145.1 GCA_019419485.1 Collinsella sp. | reverse complement strand
TTCCCAGCGAGGCCGGCTCCAAAAACAAGCGATTCAAACTGTCATCGATTAACGGTGTCAAACGTTTTTCGCAGGTGACAGATCATTTTCTCTGGCTATCGGAGGCGGGTGTCGCGCTTCCCGTGTATAACGTAACGGCGCCCGTGGCACCCCTTTTATTGGGGGAGCAACGAAATCTGTTCAAGCTGTTTTACTTGGACACCGGAATGCTCATGTCGTCGTATTCCAAAAGGGTCGCCCAAGGCGTTTTTGATGGGGAGGCGGAAGACGCCTTTGGCATGAACATGGGGGCGGCGTTTGAGGGCTTCGTTGCCCAAGAGCTCAAAGCCCACGGATTCAGATTGCGCTACTTTACGTCTAAAAAAGTCGGCGAGCTCGATTTTGTGGAGGAGACGCTCGATGGGGAGGTCCTTGCCATCGAGGTCAAGTCGGGCAAGAGCTTTAAGTCCCATGCGGCGCTCGACAACGCGCTCGCGACGAAGGGCTACGGAATCGATCGCGCCCTGGTACTTGCGGAATGTAATCTTCACCGCGATGGTGACGTGCTGTATCTGCCCATCTTTATGGCAGGGCTTTTGGAGCCGTAACATGCCGCCGGCTCTTCCGGCCCTCCCTTAACCCTCGCTACTCGTCGTCTCCGTCGTTGGGGTCGCCCTTGAGGGTGTTGATGTCCAGATACTCGTTATCGTCCTCTTTTTGCTGGGTCTCCGACTCCGCTTGGGTGGGGCCGGAGAACAGCCGGAATCCCTCAAACGCAATGACGCCGAGCAGGGCAATGACAATGGCGATAAAGGTAACCTTGACTGCCTGCGGAAATTCCGAAAAACGCAGCGCCTTTTCCTCGGCGTAATAATCGGCGAAGCGCTCTTCGCCCGTGCTTTTGGTATACGCCGGCGCGGACGCGGCCTCCGGGTCATATTCCGGTGCAGGCGTGGCAGCGTACGGGTCGTTGAGATAATCGCTCGATGCGGTGCCATAATCCTCGGTCTCGATGCGACCGTTGCCAGCATAGCCATCGGAATAATCGGAATATGCCGCATCGCCCTCATAGCCCGCGGCGCTCGTGTTGGCGGCAAAAAGCGGGTTAACTGGAACGTCGAGCGCTGGCATGCCGGTAGAGGTCTCATCCAGATCGGCTGCAGCCCAGGAATCGTAGGCAACCTGATGGGCAACGGGCTCATCGAGCCTTGTGACCGGAGGCTTGCGCACCGCAGGAACAGGCAACTGCTGGGCGCTGTACATAACGGTGCTGTCGGCCGATTTGCTCCGCGTCGCTGCGGCGAGAAATGCCGCCGTCTCGGACGGGTCGCTTGCGGGGCGGGGAGTGGGCGTGGGCGCCGAAGTGGGTGCGGCCTTAACCTCGGGCGTCGAAACAAGCGACTGCGCAGGAGTCGGCGCAGATGCGGGCTTAGGCGCAAGTGCGGGATTGGGGTTTGACGGGCGAGCCCCGCCGCCCATGAGTTCGTCGGCGGTCCACGGGCGATCATTCATCACGTCGTCAAGGCTCAGCGAAAACAGGTCGTCTTCACCCTCATCGAACATGCGGTGCACATGTCCACCAATTGCCGGAATCAATCCGCGACCGGTGCATGATGCCTTGCTCAACGCCATTCTGTTCCACCCTTTCGAAATACTAATGACACCGATTATATGGAACTTTCCAAGCGGCTCGGTCTTGGATTCATGCTTTCCAGAACTCGCGCCCAAAAGGGGAGGGGCAATCCAGGTGAGTGCCTACTTGTCGCCTGCTGCCGCCTTGGCCTCATTGAGGTAGCTATAGAAGCTGTATTTGGAGATGCCAAAGAACTCGCAGGCGCGCTCGCTCGACTTGGAAATGAGGAAGGCGCCGCGACGGTCGAGGTAGCCGATGGCACGAATGCGCTCGTCTTTGGTCATGAGCGCCGCGGGCTTGCCCACAAACTGCTCGCACTCGTGCAGCAGGTCCTCGAGCAGGTCGCCGATGTTCTTGGTAATGGGCTCGGGCTCGGTGTAGCCCGTGCCGCCGGTGCCGGTAAAGGCATCGAGCGAGCGCTCAAAAGCCTTCATGAGCGTAATGTCAAAGTTAATGCCCAAAATGCCGACGGGCTTGCCCTCGTCGTTGCGGATAAAGATGGTCGAGGACTTGAGCAGCTTGCCGTCGGTGGTTTTGGTGAGGTACGGCTCGCGGTCGTGCACGTCGGTGGTGCCCTCGTGCATGGACTCAAACACAATATGGCTGGGGCCGTCACCCAGTTTGCGCCCGCTGACGTGGCCGTTTTCGATCACCACGATGGAGTGGTCCACGTCCTCGGTCTCCAGATCGTGGACGACGACTTCGCAGTTGGGGCCAAATTGGAGCGCCAGGCCGTGTGCAAGGCGCTTGTAGAACTCAATCTGTGCGGGGGTCATGGGTGCCTTCCTAAAAATTAGTTTGGGCTCACTGTGCCATAAACCCCACTTGTTCGCAAATAACGAAATCGTCGCTGTGTTATGTGACCGTTCGGCGGCGAAAAGGTACCGATTACGGCAACAAACAATTTGTTAGGTTTTCCAATCAAAAAGTGTGATAGAACAGTGCTAACAAACTTTTTGTTTGGCATCCACATAAAAGTTCAGCCGTGTGAATGGGATCGGGCTGAAACGCGTATGCGGGGGCCGGCAAGAGAGAACTTAAGGAGTTCACCGTATGGCCGATAAGATCCAGTGGGCGGGCAACACGATGCCCAAGAGCGATGACAAGCACTTGGGAATCATGAGCCTCGACCACGTGAAGAAGGCCCGCGCCTTCCACCAGTCGTTCCCCCAGTACACCGTCACTCCGCTTGCCCGCCTGGATGGCCAGGCCGCGCGCCTGGGCCTGTCCAACCTGTGCGTTAAGGACGAGAGCTATCGCTTTGGCCTCAACGCCTTTAAGGTCCTGGGCGGTTCGTTTGCCATGGCCAACTACATTGCCGACGAGACCGGCAAGGACGTTGCCGAGTGCACCTTCGATTACCTGACCTCCGATCAGCTTGCCAAGGACTTTGGCCAGGCCACCTTCTTTACCGCCACCGACGGCAACCATGGCCGCGGCGTGGCATGGGCTGCCAACAAGCTGGGCCAGAAGGCCGTCGTGCACATGCCCAAGGGTTCCACCAAGCCCCGCTTCGATAACATCGCCGCCGAGGGCGCCACGGTGACCATCGAAGAGGTCAACTACGACGAGTGCGTGCGCATGGCCGCCGCCGAGGCCGATGCCTGCGAGCGCGGCGTCATCGTTCAGGACACCGCCTGGGAGGGCTACGAGAAGATCCCGTCCTGGATCATGGAGGGCTACGGCACCATGGCTTCCGAGGCTGCCGAGCAGCTGCGCGAGATGGCCATCAACCGCCCGACGCACGTGTTTGTCCAGGCTGGTGTGGGTTCGCTTGCCGGCGCCGTGGTGGGCTACTTCACCAACCTGTATCCCGATAACCCGCCCACCTTCGTCGTGGTCGAGTGCGCGCCTGCCGCCTGCCTGTACAAGGGCGCTGCCGCCGGCGACGGCGACCCGCGCATCGTGGACGGCGACATGCCCTCCATCATGGCCGGCCTGTGCTGCGGCGAGCCCAATATTCTGGGCTGGGATATCCTGCGCAACCACACCACCGCCTTCGTGTCCTGCCCCGACTGGGTCACCGCTCGCGGCATGCGCACTCTGGGTGCTCCCGAGAAGGGCGACCCGCGCGTCATCTCTGGCGAGTCCGGCGCTGTGACCACCGGTCTGGTCGAGACTCTCATGCTCGATCCCGAGTATGCCGAGCTCAAGGAACTCATCGGCCTGGACAAGACGAGCTCCGTGCTCTGCTTCTCCACCGAGGGCGACACCGATCCGGATCAGTACCGTCGCATCGTCTGGGAGGGCGAGTATCCGACTTGCTAGCGGGTCTGACCTGTCCGGAGGCAGCCGGAGGACTTTACTCCCTGCTCGGACAGTCCTGCTCGCACGGAGAGCACATTAAGTGCTCTCCGGCTCGTGCGGAACTCGCGACGGAGCAAAGTCCTCCGTCCGCCTCCTATGGTTACTTGCTTGTGGGGTGCTCAACCTCACGCCGCTTGGCACAAGTGATCTATCTGAAATATCTACCTGTAGGTAAACCCTTGTAGAAAGGTTGACTGTTATGACTAAAGAACTCGATTTTGATGCCATTAAGGCTGCGGCTGAGTCTCATCGTGCTGATATGACTCGCTTCCTGCGCGCTATGATCTCTCACCCCTCTGAGTCCTGCGAGGAGGGTGAGGTTGTCGCTTGCATCAAGGCCGAGATGGAGAGCCTTGGCTATGACGAGGTCAAGGTCGACGGCCTGGGCAACGTTATGGGCTTTATGGGCGAGGGCGACAAGATCATCGCCATCGACTCCCACATCGACACCGTCGGTATCGGCAACATCGAGAACTGGGACGCCGATCCCTATGAGGGCTACGAGACCGACGAGATCATCTACGGCCGCGGCGGCTCCGACCAGGAGGGTGGCATGGCTTCTGCTACCTACGCTGCCAAGATGATGAAGGACATGGGCCTCATCCCCGAGGGCTACAAGATCATGGTCGTCGGCACCGTCCAGGAAGAGGACTGCGACGGCATGTGCTGGCAGTACATCTACAACAAGGACGGCATTAAGCCCGAGTTCGTCATTTCCACCGAGCCCACCGACGGCGGCATCTATCGCGGTCACCGCGGCCGCATGGAGATCCGCGT
>DXZV01000144.1 GCA_019419485.1 Collinsella sp. | reverse complement strand
AAACTAGCCTCTCTTCATGAGCCCCGCAGTCCGCTCCGACTGCGGGGCTTTTGCTATTTACCTAGTCATTGGGGACGTTCTTAAATGACTAGTAGTAGGCCCACATGGCTTCGATTTCGTTGAGGACTTCTACGACGCCCCAGCGGCGAGCGCTGCGGCTTTGCGAGTTGGGGTCGTAGACTCCCACTTGATCGGCATCGTCGATGCCCCAGAGCACGATATAGTGTCCAACGCTGGTAAAGGTGCCGGGACGAACCGATGCGATGATGGGCGCACCCGAGCGCAGCGCCTGGGTGATAGAGCTACGATCGATATGGAGCTCAGTTCCGTTAAGGCCCAGCTGCCATGCGCCGCTTGTCATAAACGACCACTCGGTGGCACCGGTGGGCGCATAGTTGCCCGCCTCGGAAAGGGCGCACATGTCGACCGGTGTCATATCGGTGTGGCCGGTCTTATAGATGTAGACCATGGTAAGGCAGGTAGGGCCGCAGGCATTTTGGCGGATGGTGCCGCCAGCGTAGGGCAGCTCCGACCATGCCGGATCAATCTGATAGATATGGGGCATGGTGCCGGCTTGCCACTGCGAACGCGGGGTCGAAAACGCAAACGAGTAGCCGGGCGCAACCGGGGCCTTGAGCAGCTTGTCCTCGGCGGTTGGATCGAGGCCGGCTGAGCCGTGGGACATACAGGAGCTCATAAGCACAAAGACCAGACAGGTGAGGATAGAGCACAGTGCGAGGCGAAGTCGACGAGCTGACAGGGCGGGGGCATTCACGTACGATGTCGAGCGGTAAGGCTTGTCGTCGCGTCCGCCTTGGGGATGCGAAAAGAAACGGTTGATATGGATGCCGGGCTGACGTGCGCCGTTGCGGCGCAGTTGCGGAACCTCGGCCTGACGCTGTCGAGTGCGCGCGCCCAAGCGGCTATCTTGCTGCGCACTTGTGGCCGTGCTCGGACGGCCACTCTGCCGTGTTCTGCTTGTCTGCTGCCGAGACGAAGGTCTGGGTTGCTCTTGAGGGCGTTGCGGATTGCTGCTCGTGGCCCTTCTGGGCGTCGGCGTGGTACGGCCTGCAAGGCGAACACTTTGTCGCCGTTGGTCACCGTCGTTGTATCCGTATGCCATTCGTACCGCCTTGTCTCATGTATAACCTGTCTATCCTACAAAAAAGATGTGCAACAAAGGGGTCTGCGCGTCAAAAGCTCGATAAACGGTACGAAAGGCGCAAAACACACGGCCTCAAAAACATCTCTATATGCGTCCGATGAGCGTACGCCCGTCGGGCGGGCGGCAACAATGAGCTGCAAACTGTGCCGTTCGTCCCAAAAACGGCGCCGCTCGTTTTGCAGTTCTGCCTTCGGTCGAGCTACAAGCGGCACTGCTGTGCCAAGGCCGTATCTTAAAGCCATGAAATAAAAGCGCGCGGCAAAGCGGACCGCGCAAGGGGTGACGCCAAGGGCGTCAAAAAGGAAAGGAGGGGAACAATGGCGGACAAGAACGCAGAAGTTGCAGTCGAGGACAACGGCGGCATGAAGAAAACGCTTTCGCTCTGGAACTTCTTCACCATCGGTTTCGGTGCCATCATCGGTACCGGTTGGGTTCTGCAGGTCGGCGACTGGATGGTCGTGGGCGGCGGTCCCGTTCCCGCTATGATTGCATTCCTCTTGGGCGCAATCTTCCTCGTGCCCGTCGGAGCTGTTTTCGGTGAGCTCACGGCTGCTATCCCCATTTCGGGTGGCATCGTCGAGTATGTCGATCGTAGCTTTGGCCGTACGATGAGCTACATCACCGGCTGGCTCCTGGCCCTGGGCAACGGCATCCTGTGCCCGTGGGAGGCCATCGCCATTTCGACCCTCGTGTCCGAGATGTTCGGCAGCCTGCCCGGCCTTGAGTGGCTGCGCGCCGTCAAGCTCTACACCATCCTGGGCGCCGACGTTTACCTGTTCCCGACGCTGATCGCGCTCGGCTTTGCAACCTACGTCATCTTCCTCAACTTCCGCGGTGCCAGCTCGGCCGCCAAGCTGCAGGCCTTCCTGACCAAGGCCCTGCTCTGCGGCATGCTGCTCGCCATGGGCGTCTCGCTGTTCACCGGTTCGCCGGAACACGCCATGCCCGTGTTCTCCCAGGTCACCGGTGCTGGCGGCGGCAAGCCCGCTACCGAGGGCACCAGCCTGTTCGCAGGCATCGTTTCGGTCCTGGTTCTGACCCCGTTCTTCTACGCCGGCTTCGACACCATTCCTCAGCAGGCTGAGGAAGCAGCCGAGGGCCTCAACTGGAACAAGTTCGGCAAGATCATCTCCCTGGCCCTGCTGGCCGCCGGCGGCTTCTACATGGTCTGCATCTACTCGTTCGGCACCATCCTCGACTGGCATGAGTTTGTTAAGAGCCCGGTTCCCGCGCTTGCCTGCCTCAAGGGCATCAACATGCTTCTGTACCTGGCCATGCTCGTCATCGCCACGCTTGGACCCATGGGCCCGATGAACTCCTTCTACGGCGCTACGAGCCGCATCATGCTCGCCATGGGCCGCAAGGGCCAGCTGCCCGAGAAGTTCGCCGAGGTCGATCCCAAGTCCGGCGCTCCCAAGCTCGCCTGCGTCGTTCTGGGCGTCATCACCGTCGTCGGTCCGTTCCTGGGCAAGAACATGCTCATCCCTCTGACCAACGTGTCGGCTCTCGCCTTCATCTTCTCCTGCGGCATGGTCGCCCTCGCTTGCCTGCGTATGCGCTTCACCGAGCCCGACCTGCCTCGTCCCTACGAGGTGCCCGGCGGCAAGTTTGGCATCAGCCTCGCTATTGCCGCCTGCGGCGTCATCATCGGCCTGCTCGTGATCCCGTTCTCTCCCGCCTCCCTCAACATGGTGGAGTGGAGCATCGTGATCGGCTGGCTGGCTGTTGGCCTGGCCCTCATGGCCTTCACCAATTCCCGCAAAAAATAACGCCTAGCCGGGGCGGATCGGGTGCGCGGAACCCTCTCTTCCGTGCACCGAACCCGGCATCACTTGGGTAGCTTTGTGAGGCCAAACCCAACATGGCCTCGCCCACTATATGGATCCATAAGGAGGAACCATGTCCACTAAGTACGCAATCGTTGGCGGCAAGCTCATCGACGGTACCGGTGCCGAGCCGGTCGAGAACTCCCTCGTTCTCGTCGACGACAACGGTAAGATCGAGTATGCCGGTGCTATGCAGGACCTTCCCGAGGGCGTTGAGGTTATCGACGCCGCCGGCAAGACCGTCCTTCCCGGCCTGATCGACACCCACCTGCACTTCTCGGGCAACCTGACCGACGATGACACCGACTGGGTCATGCAGCCACTCCTCGAGAAGCAGGCCGTCGCCGTCAAGCAGGCCTACGACTGCCTCACCCACGGTCTCACCACCGTCTGCGAGATCGGCCGCTTTGGTATCCAGATCCGCGACTGCATCGACAAGGGCGTCTTCAAGGGCCCGCGCGTTCTGGCCACCGGCCTCGGCTTCTGCCGTGTTGCCGGCCACGGTGACTCCCACCACTGCACCCAGGAGCTCAACAAGGAATCCCACCCCTGGGGCGACCAGGTCGACGGTCCTTGGGATCTGCGCAAGGCCGTCCGTCGTCGCCTGCGCGAGAACCCCGATGCCATCAAGATCTGGGCTACCGGTGGCGGCATCTGGCGCTGGGACTCCGGCCGCGACCAGCATTACTGCTCCGAGGAGATCCAGGCCGTGGTCGAAGAGGCAAAGATGGTCGGCATCCCCGTGTGGAGCCACTGCTACAACAACCACGCCGCTGCCTACGATTCTGTCCGCTTTGGCTGCGAACAGCTGATCCACGGCTTCGATATCGATGAGCGCACCATGGACCTCATGGCCGAGCAGGGCACCTTCTTCACCCCGACGATCGCCTTCCTGCCCACCTGGTACGCCACCTATCCGCCCGTCTACGTCCCCGAGCTGCACGACAAGTACGAGGGCACCCTGGTCGAGAAGGAGCTGCAGCGCAACTACGACTGCCTGCGCGAGGCCAAGAAGCGCGGCGTCGTCATGACGATCGGCTCCGACTCCTTCTCCTTCGTCACCCCGTACGGCACCTGCTCCATCGAGGAGATGTACGAGTTCGTCGACAAGATCGGCTTCACCCCGGTCGAGACCATCACCTGCGCCACCCTCAACGGTGCCATGATGTGCCACATCGAGGACGAGACCGGCTCCATCGAGGCCGGCAAGTGCGCCGACCTGCTGGTCGTCAACGGTGACGTCGCCGCCGACATCCACGTGCTTAACACCGACAACATGGACGTCATCATGAAGGACGGCTGGATCGTCGAGGCTGGCACCTTTGGCGAGGCCAACAAATACAGCGCCTAAGATACCGTTTGTCGATGGCTGGATGTAAAACACAGTTTTTGATTGCATAATGCAATGGAGAGGGTCGCTTGCGGCCCTCTTTATTGCTATGGGTGCTACGGACAAGAGGGGATGACGGTGGATTTAAACAGGCTGATTCTGGGCAAGAGCTACAACTCTACCAAGGTCTTTCGTACGGCCCAGCATGTGGTTCAGGCCATCCTGCTCGGTGTCGTCGTTCCGGCGCTTATCCTGCTACTTATCTGGGATTTAACCGATAATCCCAATCCCGTTCCGGGCGTTGTCGTTATTGCCGGCCTGGTCATGCTGTGCTTCTTTTTCTCGTATGTCTTTGTGGTCCCCGACGACCTCACATCGAGCGC
>DXZV01000143.1 GCA_019419485.1 Collinsella sp. | reverse complement strand
CCCGCGCCCAAGCTCGCCTCGCCCGCGCCCAAGTCGTCTGAACTTGGCAAAGCCCCCTGGCTACGCTCCGACAACCCCGCCGGCGCTCCTGCCACGGGCAAGCTCTCGACCGAGCCTGCGCCCCGCGCTCCCGAGCGCTCTGCCGCTCCCAAATCTCAGCCTGCCGCGCAGTCTGCACCGTGGGAATCCGAGCAGGTGCCCTACGACGACGCCATGGTAGGTGGTTTTGCTGCCGATGCCGGCGGGGACGATCTGCCTCCGTTCGACGTGCCGGGTGTGGCGTCCGCGCCCAAGTCCGCTGCAGCTGCCCCCAAAGAGGAGGACGCTCCTGCAGCTCCCTGGGAGTCCAACCCCGGCGCGGGTAGTCCCTTCGGTCATCAGGGCGCAGCCCCGAGCATTCCGCAGACCGAGGACGAGGCCAAAGCCCTCATCCGCAACGTCTTTGGCCAGGCCACCATCTTCAAACCGGTGGAGTAACCGTGCGGGCGGGTATACTGCTCAGGAAGAGACTTCTTTGAACGGAGTGAGCTTATGATGTGGGAATATGTCCGCCTCGAGGACGATACGCAAGTTTCGTATTCCGAAGTCCGTGAGGACAACACGGTGAAGGTCGTTGTGGAGCGCCCACGCGATTGGGGCTTTGACACGGCGGAGTGTATCTTACCGGCATTTAATTGGGTGTCGCACGAGGGATTTAGCGAAGCGGACCTCAAAGAGCTCGATGATTTTGTGCGTAACAACGCCCCGCTCATCTTGCGTTTTGCTTACGAAGGCGGACGAGTCTATGCCTAGTCTTTTCCGACTCGGGCCGTACATCATCTTTTTCTGGACGGGGGAGAACGGCGAGCCAGTCCATGTCCATATCGCAGTCAAGCGCCCCACTGCCGAGGCGACCAAGATATGGCTTACTCGCTCCGGCGGGTGCAAGCTGGCCCATAACAAGGGCGATATTCCTGCTCGGGATTTACGCGATATTATGCAGTTTGTTTCATCTAACCATGCACTGATTTGCAAACGTTGGAAAGAAACAACCGGCGGGCTATCGTTCTACTGTTGAGGGCTGATCATTGGGGCTATTTCCAGCTTGTTAGCCTGCGTCGAGATAATTATGCAATCTTGCATAATTCGACCTTGCAGAATCTTTGGGCGCTGCTTGCGCTCCAGGACATGTATATCGACTGAGGTAGTGTGTCCGCCCCGCTCGCTGGCCCCGCGCCGTGGTACGATTTTTGAGTTTGAAAGTCCCGCCGTGCTCCGGCTGCCCTTGCAGCTTGTCGCGCGGCCGCACGTAAAGGAGCCATCATGGCCGGTATGAACATGCAGCAGATGATGAAGCAGGCCCGCAAGATGCAGGAGCAGCTTGCCGCCGCGCAGGAGAACCTCAAGTCCCAGACCGTCGACGCCTCTGCCGGCGGCGGCATGGTCAAGGTGACCGTCAACGGCGAGATGGAGCTCGTCAACCTCACCATCGATCCCGATGCGCTCGATCCCGAGGACGTCGATATGCTGCAGGACATGATCATGGCTGCCGTCAACGAGGCCGTTCGCGGCGTCAACGAGCTCGCTAGCAAACAGATGGGCGCCATCACTGGCGGCCTCAACATCCCGGGCATGCCGTTCTAAGACGCGCATATATATGAGTGCCAACCATAGCCTGCAAAAATTGCTCGATGAGCTGGGCCGCCTGCCGGGCATTGGCCCCAAGTCGGCTCAGCGCATCGCCTATTACCTGCTCGAGGCCGATGCCGAGGAGGCGCGTCGCCTGGCCGAGGCCATCCTGGAGGTTAAGCAGGAGGTTCACTTTTGCAGCCGCTGTTTTAACTACGCCACGGCCGACGAGTGCTCCGTCTGCCAGGATTCGATGCGCGATACCACTCGCATTTGCGTGGTGGGCGAGCCGCGCGATGTCCAGGCGATTGAGCGCACGGGCAGCTACCATGGTCTCTACCACGTATTGGGCGGCGTGATCAGCCCCATGGACAAGATTGGTCCCGAGCAGTTGCACATCCGCGAGCTGCTGGCGCGTCTGGGTCACGAGGATATCCATGAGGTCATCATCGCCACCAACCCCAACATCGAGGGCGAGACCACGGCGAGCTACCTGGCCCGCACTATCAAGCCGCTGGGCGTCGAGGTATCGCGTCTGGCAAGCGGCCTTCCCGTGGGCGGCGACCTGGAGTATGCCGACGAGCTTACGCTTGGCCGCGCCATCGAGGCCCGCCGCGCGATTTAGGTGGCGAGCCTGCTCCTGCCGTATGTTTTCCTCGCGACGCACGGGGTAGCCATAATTTCCCCGTGCGACTGTAAGTTTGTTGTGCAACAAAGATGCTTTGTATCCGCTTATCGCATGGATGCTTCCACTCGCATCCTTAATTTGCCCATTCGTTGCGCAACCTTTTGGGTTCGCTGATACACTCAAATATGGATTCGAATGAATGCGCCGCTCCCAAGCGGCGTGTTTTTGTTGGAGGAGAACGCATGCGGCCCGGTGGCACTCAGACAAAGCGCGGCGCCGCGGTGCGCATCCGACGCCGACTGGGCTTGGCGCCTCGGGCGTACGTGTTGCTGTCGTGCTCGCTGGCGCTGGTCATAGCTGGCGTTTCTGCCTATGGTATGACCCTGCCGTCCATGATGCAGGCGCATGCCGCACGCGAACCGCGCGTGGGGCATGAGGTCAAAAGTGATCTGGGCACCACGACTGGATATGCTTGGGCAAGTGTGGTCGCGCATATTGTGTTTGGCACCGACGATGCGGACGGTGCCGAGGCCCCGGACAACGAAGTCACGCTTGCCAATGGCAAAACCATCGTGCTCACCAACACCAAGATTATCGATCGGTTGTCCAACAATAGCGTGGCGGCAACGGTGAATAAGGTCGAGCAGCAAAAGGAGCAGGACGCCCAGCAGTCCGGAAAGCCCGGTAGCTCGGATGCTTCTGGCTCCGGCTCGGATTCATCGAGTTCGGGCGGCGGCTCTGGGTCGGGTTCCTCTGCCGGAGGGTCTGGAAACGGCGGCTCGACGGGCGGCAACACTGACAACGATGCAAACTCCGGTGGCCTTTCTGCTGCTGAGGAAGAAAGCATTCACCGTTGGCTTGTGACTAAGTACAACATGCTCGACGGCTATGTCTCTCGTGCCAACGACGTGGTCTCGACCTATAACTCTACGGGAGATCCCAGGCCGTGCGACAGCCTGGTCGGGGAGATGTTTGTCATTCGAGCCGAGTTCGGTCGTCAGACATTCTCGCCCCGGTCAAAGTGGTATCAGCAGTATGCCAATCTGTGGGGCTGTTACACCAACCTATGTCAATGGGTCGGCCATTACGGCGATGATGACGTCGCGCTCGGTAACTTCAACAATAACGTGGCGGCGCTTGCCCTATGATGACCGATCTTGCATCCACCACACCACAATCGCTCGGTCGCGATCCCATGGTCGGCCTGCGCCTGGCGCGTGTCGACGGGTTTGAGCCGGCCATTGCGCTCGGTCAGGACGAACTGCCTGCCTATCTGCGTCGTTTTACGATGCTGTTTGCCGACGATGCCACCATGCGCCGCGGCGGTATCGGCCGCGTGACGCGTGCCGTCAACGCCCAAGGCGAGGCCGTGGCACTCAAGCAGCTCATCTTGCCGACGCGTGATGAGTTTGAATGCCATCGCGCCCTTTCGGGCCTTAAGGGCTTTCCCCGCCTCTATGGCTGGGGCGAGGTCGACGGTGTACCTGCAATTGTCATGGAATGGGTCGAGGGCGAGACGCTCGCCCGCTTGCGTTTGCGACTCGCCGTGGACGATGCCGGACGCCTGTCGCCGCTTGTGGCGGCGCGTCTGGGTCGCGACCTGTTCGATCTGCTCTGCCGTATGAGCCTGGTGGGTGAGGGCTTTGTCCATCGCGATATCTCGCCCGCTAATATTATGGTGCGTACGGCGCGTCTAGCGCTTGACCGGCAGCTTGCCGAGGGCACCTTTGACCTGTGCCTGATCGACTTTGGCTCGTCGCTGGCGCTCGAGCCTGCGTCGGCCGTGGCCGGTACCGGCGGCAAGGCGTCGTTTACGGAGCGCTATGCCACGCTGCGTCGCGCGACGGTTGCCTATGCCCCGCCCGAGATGCTCACCGACGATATTCCCGACCTGCGCGCTTTGCGTATGTCGCCGGCGATCGACGTCTATGCCGCGGCAAGCACGGTTTACGAGCTCATTGCCGGCGTCGCGCTATACGAAGCCGCGCCGAGCACTTCGGGCACCTCGGGTTCGCGCAAAAAGACGCGCGACATCGCCAGCCCCTACCGTCTCAAGATGGACACGCGGCCCGACTATCCCATTGGTGCCCATGCGCCCGGTTGTGATTTGACTCAGCTGCTTCGTCGTGAGCCCGATGTGGCGCTCGCCGCGGCCGAGCAGGCCCAGCAGCTAGGGCTTGAGCCGGATTCCGAAGAGCTACGCGATGCGCTGGCGTTTGTCGATGCCCAGCTGTTCGACGTGGTGATGGCCTGTCTGTCCAGCCATCAAAAAGATCGTCCCGAGCCGGCGGCGGTCGAGGCGGCGCTCTCGGCGTTTTGTGACCACTATGCGCAAAATGTCGGTCGTTCGCTCCGCGGCGAGCCGCTCACGCCGTGCCCCATGGATGCGTCTGGCCGCGCGGTTCGTCGCGCGCTGATGGTCGGCGCGACGGTCGTCTGCGGCGTTGTTTGGGCTGTGGTCGTGGTTTCGGCCGCGCTGCTGGCGTCGGGCGCTCGCGTGACGGCGACTTTGGGATCGC
>DXZV01000142.1 GCA_019419485.1 Collinsella sp. | reverse complement strand
GTCTGAATGCACTCGGCATTCCCGCCAAGCTGCATTATCCCATTGAGGGCTATCCGCACGACGTCGATCTGATCGTTTCTGACGAAGGCTACGGCAAGAACGAGTTCGTCGAGACCACGCGTCCGCTCGTTGTCGTGACGGCGCCCGGCCCTGGCTCGGGCAAGCTCGCCACCTGCCTCTCACAGCTGTATCACGAGCATAAGCACGGCACCGCCGCCGGTTATGCCAAGTTTGAGACCTTCCCGGTCTGGAATCTTCCCCTGACGCATCCGGTCAATATTGCCTACGAGGCCGCTACGGCGGACCTCGACGATGCCAACATCATCGATTCCTTTCACCTTGAGGCCTACAACAAGACCACCGTCAACTACAACCGCGACGTCGAGGCCTTCCCGGTGGTCCGTGCCCTGATGGAAAAGATCCTAGGCAAGAGCCCCTACCAGAGTCCCACGGACATGGGCGTCAATATGGTCGGCTTTGCCATCACCGATGACGATGCCTGCCGCGACGCTTCCAAGATGGAGATCGTCCGCCGCTACTTTACCGCGGTCGAAAATGTGCGCCGTACCGGCGTGGGCGATGAGCAAGTCGACCGTCTCAAGATTATTATGAAGAAGGCCGGCATCGATAAGAACTACTCACCGGCGCGCTCGGCGGCCTTAACCAGGGAGCAACTGACGGGTGGTCCCGTGGGCGCCATGGTCATGCCGGACGGTTCCGTGGTGACCGGTAAGACCTCCACGCGCCTGGGCGCCGCAAGTTCGCTCATTATGAACGCTCTCAAGCATGTTTCGGGCGTCGACCTTGAGCTTGAAGTCATCAGCGACGAGGCGATCGAGCCCATCAGCAAGCTCAAGACGCATTTCCTGGGCAGCAAAAACCCGCGCCTTCACACCGACGAGACGCTTATGGCGCTGTCGATCACCTCGGCTACGAGCGAGACGGCCGCTCGTGTCCTTTCGGGCCTGGAGCAGCTGCGCGGTTGCGATGCCTTCTTTAGCGTGATTATCTCGCCGACGGACGAGACGGTGTTGCGTAAACTGGGCATCAACGTGTGCTGCGAGCCCAAGTTTGAGCGTCGTGGTTTCTTCCATCGCTAAGTTTGAAGTACCGCGGTAATTGCATCGCCTTTTGGCCGTATCGGGTTAGCGCCCGGTACGGCTTTTTGATCAATAAAGCGTCTATTTCGGCGAAAAATAGCCGTTTACCTGCCTAAAAACAATTTGGGCGGTATACAATAATCGTAACTGTTTCATCCTTAGCGGGATGCCGCATGATGGATATTACCTGCCATCGTGAGGTGTGTCGGTCGTGCACGGCGCGCTGGATGCTCGTGCTCGGTTAGAGGAGGCTGCCATGGCGGGCAAGGGTCGTGCGAGTGTCAACGATATGAAGCGTGTCGAAGTGCTGGTGTTGATGGAGATTGCCCAGCAATCCGAAAGTGGCGGGACATATGGCTTCTCGCGCAAAACGCTTGCGGAGCACGTTGGGGTGTCTCCGTATCGAGCCCGCGCCGCAATTGAGCGCTTGGATTCTGACGGTTTGATCGAGGTCGTTTCGCGTTATAGCGAGGATGGCGGCCAGCTTGCAAATGGTATTTGCCTTACC
Organism: Collinsella sp.; assembly: GCA_019419485.1. Lineage (GTDB taxonomy): Bacteria > Actinomycetota > Coriobacteriia > Coriobacteriales > Coriobacteriaceae > Collinsella. Next base: position 3,180 of record DXZV01000142.1, on the reverse strand, counting down.
GAGCGTGGCGGGTGGTATCTGAAAGGCATCCGCGCGGGTATGCTCGTTCGGGATATGCTCAGGGACGAGCTTGCCGATCGGTAACGTTCTGCCGCCTAAGATGTTGTTACGCCGCTCGGGTCCCGGGCGGCGTTTTGTTTCGAGATGGAGAAATGCAAGCACTTTGGTGAAAAATGGCGAACTGCTTCTTTCTCGAGTATTACAATGAAGACCCGTAAGATGTGTATGGACAACTTCTACGGGAAGCGCAGGTAATTCAATATGACTAAGCATGTGTTTGTGACCGGCGGCGTGGTTTCGTCTTTGGGCAAGGGCATTACCGCGGCATCGCTGGGCCGTTTGCTCAAGTCACGCGGCTACAAGGTGACGATGCAGAAGGCCGACCCGTATCTGAACGTCGACCCCGGTACCATGAGCCCGTTCCAGCACGGTGAGGTCTTTGTGACCGAGGACGGCTACGAGTCCGATCTGGACCTGGGCCACTACGAGCGCTTTATTGACGAGAACCTGACCCGCGATTCTAACTTTACGACGGGCGCCATTTACAAGAGCCTGATTGCCCGCGAGCGTCGCGGTGACTTTTTGGGCGGTACCGTCCAGGTGATCCCGCACGTCACCAATGCCATCAAGGACAAATTCCGCCGCATTGAGGAGCAGACTGGCTCCGACGTTGTCATTACCGAGCTGGGTGGCACGATCGGCGACATCGAGTCGCAGCCGTTCGTGGAGGCTATCCGCCAGTACCGCAAGGAGGCCGGTCCCGAGAACGTCTGCTACATCCACGTATCGCTCGTTCCCTATATCGCCGCCGCCCACGAGGTTAAGACCAAGCCCACGCAGCACTCCGTCAAGGAGCTGCGCAGCTTTGGTATCCAGCCCGACATTATTGTGCTGCGCTCCGATCACCATATTGACGATGCCATTCGCGGCAAGATCGCAAGTTTCTGCGACGTCGACACCGACTGTGTCTTTACCAACGAGGACTGCGCGAGCATTTACGACGTGCCGCAGCTGCTCGCGGAGCAGGACTTTGACCTGCGCATTTGCGAGCGCCTTGGCCTCGATCCGCGCGAGCGCGATATGAGCGCATGGAATGAGTTCCTGCGCAAGCAAAACCATGCCAACCATCACGCCGATAAGGTTAAGGTTGCCGTCGTGGGAAAGTACACCCAGCTTCCCGATGCATATCTGTCGGTTATCGAGGCCCTGCATCACGCGGGCATTTTCTACGATCGTCACGTAGATGTGCAGCTGGTCGATGGTGAGAGCCTCGATGCCGAAAACGTCAATGAGGTTCTGGGCGACGCATCGGGCATCCTGGTTCCCGGCGGCTTTGGCAAGCGCGCCCTGGAGGGCAAGATCCTTGCTGCCGAGTTTGCTCGCGAGCACAAGATTCCGTATCTGGGCATTTGCCTGGGTATGCAGGTTGCCGTGTGCGAGTTCGCCCGCAACGTTGTCGGCCTTGCCGGTGCCAGCTCCTCCGAGTTTGATCCGGACGGTCCGTTTAGCGTCATCGACTTGATGAGCTCGCAGGAGGACGTGACCGAGAAGGGCGGCACCATGCGCCTGGGCGCCTATCCGTGCAAGCTCGCTGCCGATACCCTCGCGCGTGAGGCGTATGGCGAGGAGCTTGTCTACGAGCGCCACCGTCACCGTTTTGAGTTCAACAATGCCTTCCGCGATCAGCTCGAGGACGCCGGTCTTGTCATCTCGGGTCTTTCGCCTGATGAGCGTCTGGTCGAGATGGTCGAGCTGCCGCGCGATGTGCACCCGTGGTTCGTGGCCACCCAGGCTCACCCCGAGTTTAAGAGCCGCCCCACCAATCCTCAGCCGCTATTCCGAGAGTTCGTGCGTGCCTCGATTGGCCAGCATGAGGGCGTCGATCGCCTACAGGTGACGCCCATGAATCGTGCGATGGACTAAGGTTGCCGGCGAACCGGGAACATATCGGAGAAGCTCCTTCGCCGCTCGCTGTGGCGGCGGGGGAGTTTCTTGATTACCTTGCAGTCGAGCGGGGCTTGGCGCGTAACACGATTGCCGCCTATCGCCGAGACCTGACGACCTACTGTGCATATCTGGAGCGGACGGGCATTGCGTCCTTTGAGGACGTGAGTCGGCGGGTCATTGAGGACTTTATCGCCGATCGGCGCGATGGGGGCTATTCCGATGCCTCGGTGGAGCGCGCGCTCGCTGCCGTCAAAGGCCTGCATGCCTTTTTGGTGCGCGATGGGGCCATGACCCAAAATCCTACGGCGGCGTTGCGTTTGCCAAAAAAGGCCGAGCGCCTGCCGGAGTGCCTTTCGGTGGAGGATGTTTCGGCATTGCTCGACCAGGATTTTCCAGATGGCGAGATGGGTCTGCGCGATCGCGCTATCTTGGAAGTGCTGTATGGGTGCGGCCTGCGCGTGAGCGAGCTGGTGGGGCTCGATGTGAGTGATATCCATGCCGATGACGGCTTTGTGCTGGTTCGCGGCAAGGGCTCCAAGGAGCGTCTGGTCCCTTTGGTGGGAAGCGCGGCGCGTGCCCTGACGCACTATATATGTGATGGGCGCCGACTTCTGGCGGCTCATGCTCGTGGGACAGAGACGCCGGCGGTCTTTTTAAACAAGAACGGTGGGCGTCTATCGCGTCAGGGTGTTCACGTCATATGCGAGCGCTACGGACGCCAGGTGGGGTTGGTGGGACTCCATCCGCACACGTTGCGCCACTCCTTTGCCACCCATATGCTCGCGGGCGGCGCGGACCTTCGCGTGCTGCAGGAGATCTTGGGACACGCCGATATATCGACGACGCAGGTCTACACGCATGTCGATCGTACGCAGCTGACTGAGGTTTACCTGGCGGCCCACCCGCTGGCACATCGCTAATATGCTGCTGAGCTGCGATTACATGCTATCCGAGGACGGACCCCCGATTGCTGGAACGTGCTGTTGCGCACGTTTTGGCAATCGGGGGTCCGTCCCATTTTGCGCCACCGGCCAACGGCGCGGCGGGGTGCACATGCCGCGCGTGGGAGAGTTTGGGGGCGATGTGAACGGGATGTAAAGGGACATAAAAATCGCCTCAAGGTCAACTTGAAGGTTGAGGTTGAAAGGCGGGGTGCTACAGGTGGCATCCCGCCTTTGCGTTAAACACAACATATTGTGTTTTCGAACATATGCTCGGGGTGGCGCCCAATAG
>DXZV01000141.1:4397-4828 GCA_019419485.1 Collinsella sp. | reverse complement strand
GACTACCGCCGCCTACGACACGGCTATCTCCCGTTGGCTTGCCGCCCAGGCAAGCGACGTGGCGGACACCTCTGCCAAGCTCGAGATCTCGCTGGAAAAGGTCGACGACCTGCGCTATGGCGAGAACCCGCAACAGAAGGCCACGGTCTATCGCTTTGCCGAGGGCTGCGAGAACACCGCGAGCTCGCAGTTCCCGCTCGTGGGCTCCGAGCAGATCCAGGGCAAGCCGCTCAGCTATAACAACTATCTGGATGCCGACGCCGCCTGGAACCTGGTCCGCGAGTTCGACGAGCCGGCCTGCGTGATCCTCAAGCACCAGAACCCCTGCGGTTCCGCCGTTGCCGAGGACATAACGGCAGCCTACGACCGCGCCTTCGCCTGCGATCCCAAGAGCGCCTTTGGCGGCATCATCGCCTGCAACCGCGAGGTTC
>DXZV01000141.1:3112-4387 GCA_019419485.1 Collinsella sp. | reverse complement strand
GAACAAGCAGTTCGTCGAGGTCATCATCGCCCCGGGCTATACCGCCGAGGCGCTCGAGCGCATGGCCAAGCGCCCCAACTTGCGCGTGCTGGCGACCGGCGGCGTGGACCACGGCGCCCAGGTGGAGCTGCGTTCCATCGACGGCGGCATGCTGGTGCAGGAGGTCGACCACGTGACCGAGGATCCCGCGACCTTTACGTTCCCCACCGACCGCAAGCCCACCGACGCCGAGATGGCTGAGCTCGAGTTTGCCTGGAAGGTCTGCAAGGGCGTTAAGTCCAACGCCATCCTGGTCTCCAAGGGCAAGGCCGGCATTGGTATGGGCCCCGGTCAGCCCAACCGCGTGGATTCTGCGCTGCTGGCCTGCGAGCGTGCCGAAGACTTCTGCGAGCGCGAGGGCGTGGAAAAGGGCGGCTTTGCCTGCGCAAGCGATGCATTCTTCCCGTTCCGCGACAACGTCGACGTGCTTGCCGCACACGGCGTGACCTGCATCATCCAGCCCGGCGGCTCCAAGCGCGACGACGAGAGCATCCAGGCCTGCAACGAGCATGGTATTGCGATGGTCTTCACCGGAGCCAGGCATTTTAGGCACTAGAGGCTTTCCCAAGCACCCGACCTTGCCCCTCAAACCGTCGCTTGCGTACATTTAGTACGCGGCGCTCCTCTTTCGGGGCAATCTCGGGCACTTGGAAAACCCTTAATGGGATGTTTCTCTATCCCATTAAACTGTTCGGTCGCCTGACCATATCGTCAAAATAATCTCTGCAAAAGACGGCTGCTCCGTTTGGAGGGCCGTCTTTTTGGTATAAGAGGACGGAATGACTAACACGAAAGGTATGACCATGCCCCAGATTGATGATGCCGAGCTGTTTGGCAATGCCGAGGATCAGCGTGCGTACGAGGACTTTTGCGCCAATCAGGAGGCGGTCGAGAAGTTCACGCTCGACAAGCCCGCGCTTGTCTGCCGTTGGCGCATGTCCAATAAAAAGGTGCCCATGCTCAACCGCCACATCCGTGCACTGTCCGAGCGTCTGGTGCAGGGCGAGCCGCTTACCCATAACATGCTCAGCTGGGCCAAGCAGCACGTTGAGTGGTCACTAGCCGAGGGCGATTACACCGCACACGACGGTGTGCTCATGCTGGTGATCGACATCAACGGCAACGCCGCCATGACAGTGGGGGAGTACGAGCCGCTCGCCGATACGTCGGCCAAGGCGCTGCGTGCCCGCTCCGCCGAGGCCCGCTCCGAAGCCGACGAGACCGGCGTGGCGCCCG
>DXZV01000141.1:0-3102 GCA_019419485.1 Collinsella sp. | reverse complement strand
CGAGCTGCTCGCCGCCGTCAACAACGGCGAACTCGCCTTTGTGGCGCCGGCGGACGAGTGCCTGTGCGGCACGGCGACGCTCATCGAGCAGCTGGCCCAGACCAAGGGCATCCCGGTCACGCGCGTAGATATTCCCGCGCAGCTTAAGGGCGCGCTGTTCCTGGTGAGCGACGAGCGCGGCGTGGTCCCCGCAACCGAGACGGACGCCGCCGAGGCCGACGCCGCCACGGTCGCCTTCTTCGCCGATGGCTACGAAAAGCTCCGTGCCCGCCGCTAAATGATTTTTCTGGGACAGGGATTTTATAATCATGTAATCCCCGCGTCCGCCGCGAGCGAGGGTCGAGCCGAACGCTTTCGTTCGCGAACAGTTCTGTCACCTTGGCGCCGCGCGAGGCGCGTACCGGCGGCTTCGCGGTAATAATGGCTGCAAGACAACCAGGAGGGGAGCGGAATCCATGGCGCTGATTTATATCGTTGAGGACGACGAGCCCATTCGTCGCGAGCTTGCTGGCATCCTTGCTCGTGCCGGTTTTGAGGTCGAGGCCTGCGAATCGTTCGAGCACGTCTCGCGCGATATTCTCGCTGCCTCGCCCGACCTGGTGCTGCTCGACCTCACGCTTCCCGTCAAAGACGGCCAGCACATCTGCCACGAAGTCCGTCGCGAATCCGAGGTCCCCATCATCGTCCTCACGTCGCGCACGACCGAGATCGACGAGGTCATGGCCATGACGCTCGGCGCGGACGACTTTGTTCCCAAGCCTTATAGCGCGCGCGTGCTCGTGGCGCGCATCAACGCACTGCTGCGTCGCACCGCGGCGGCAGGCGAGCGCAGCACGCTCGTCCACAAGGGGCTGGAACTCGACCTTGCCCGCTCCGCGGTCACCAACACGGCAACCGGCGACAGCACCGAGCTCACCAAAAACGAGCTGCGCATCCTCTCTTTGCTCCTGAGCCGCGCGGGCAAGATTGTCTCGCGCTCGGCCATCATGCAGGACCTGTGGGATTCCGATGCCTTTGTGGACGACAACACACTTACCGTTAACATCAACCGCCTGCGCACTACGCTCGACAAGATCGGCGTCAAGGGGTACCTCACCACGCATCGCGGCCAAGGCTATTCGGTTTAGGGTCCGTCCATGTCGTTTGGCAAGTTCTTTAAAGATGCGCTGCTTCCCGTCGCTGTGTGGACCTGCGGCGTGCTGCTGAGCTGCTTTGTGCTGACGGTCGCCGGAGCTCCGGCATCTATCGTGGTCGTGGCGGTCGGCGTGTCCTTCATCTTTGGCATGCTGGGCATCGTGATCGAGTATGCGCGCCGTCGCCATTTTCTGCGTCAGCTGGAGCGGGCGGCCGAGGAACTGGAGAGCCCCGCATGGGTACAAGAGATGGTGCAGTGCCCGACGTATGCCGAAGGCGAGCTCGAGTACGAGGTCTTGCGCCGCGTGGGCAAGGCGGCTTGCGATGAGGTAGCGGAAGGGCGACGTCAAACCGACGACTATCGCGACTATATCGAGAGCTGGGTCCACGAGGCCAAACTGCCCCTGGCTGCAGCCCATCTGATTTTGGAAAACCTGGACGGCAGCGAAGATGACCTGTCGCGCGTAGATGACCTCGGTCGCGAGCTTGCCCGTGTGGAGCGCTATATCGATCAGGCGCTCTACTATGCGCGCTCGGAAGTTGTGGAACGCGACTACCTGATTCGCCGCTGGGATCTTAAGACCTTGGTGACGGGTGCGATTAAGGCCAACGCGCGCGAGCTCATTGCGGCGCATGTGGCTCCGGTGTGCGAGAACCTCGATTTCGAGGTCTTTACCGACGAAAAATGGCTCGAATTTATCCTGGGCCAGCTCATTCAGAACAGCATTAAATATGCGCGCGAGGACGGTGCGAAGATCGTGTTTTCGGGCGCGCTGTTGGACGAGGGTTTGGCGAGCGAGCGCATCGAGCTCACCGTTGCCGATAACGGCTGCGGCGTGTGTGCGGCAGACTTGCCACGCGTGTTCGAGAAGGGCTTTACCGGCGACAACGGCCGCACCACCAAGCGCGCAACGGGTATCGGCCTTTACCTGGTGGCGCGCCTGTGCTCCAAGATGGGCATCGACGTCACCGCGGCATCGGAGCCGGGCGAAGGCTTTGTCGTAACATTTGCCTTCTCAACGAACAAGTTCCAATATTTCGAGTAGCGCACGCGGCAGAAGTCCGCCCAAATAAAAACGTGCAGCCCAAACAAAACGTGCCGCCCCAACCGGGGCGGCACGCCATCTTTTATCAGCCAACTCGCTGAAGTAAGGCTGCGAAGGCCGCGAGGCCGGGAGGGGTTTCCTAAGGGCACATCCCGCAGCCGCAACGCGGCGAGGACGTGCCCGTGGAAACCCCGCAGGCCCCGCGGCCGGTGGGAGCAACGCTACTTTACGACCAAAATGTCGCAGTCGGTGTTGCGCAGCAGGAACGTCGAAATCGAACCCAGTAGCGCGTACTTAATCGAGGACAGACCACGGGCACCGCAGAGCACCAGATCGGGCTTAACCACGTCGAGCATCTCGTCCTTCAACGTCTCACGAATACGACCGGCGCGAATCATGACTTCGACCTCGGGGATATCGGGATTAGCCTTGGCCTCCTCGAGCTGCTTCGCGATAGAGTTGTTAAAGGCCTCCTCCAAGCCGTTGACTAAGTCGACTGGGTAAGCCCCCGCGCTCTCGAGCGCCGTGGAGTCGATCACGTGACCGATAATCAGCTTTGCGCCGTTGTTTGCGGCCACCTTGATGGCGCGTGCGAGCACAAAATCCTGCTGCTCAGTACCGTCGAGTGAAACAAATACCTTGGTGTAGCCCTCGTTCATGGTTTCCTCCTTGGTCTATCGCACGGGCGTGGGGCTCGTGCATCGGGCGGGCGCGGATGCGTGGCCGCCGGACACTTTATCTTGTTGCAGTTATACCCAAGGATTTGGGTTTGACCGCTCGCAATTCTGTGAACGGGCGAGTTTTTTGGTAAGGGTGGGCGCGGTCGCGGCCGAACGGTTGATAATGGGACATCGCCCGCAACCGTCCGCAGAACAATATCGGCGGGTGTCTAACGAGGGGGTCCCTTTGGATATCATTGAGC
>DXZV01000140.1 GCA_019419485.1 Collinsella sp. | reverse complement strand
CCGCTGCCGGTAAGTACCCGGTCGAGGCTGTCAAGATGCAGGCCAGCATTGCTCTCGAGACCGAGAAGTACCTCCCGGCCCACGCTCCGCTCGAGGTTCCGGCCGATGCTCACGGCACCCGCGTTGTCAACAACGTTGTGGGTATGTCCGCTGTGAACATGGCCACCACCGTTGGCGCCAAGTGCATCACCGTGCCGACGACCACCGGTCGTACCGCTCGCTTGATCTCGCACTTCCGTCCCAACATGCCGATCTGCGCGTTCTCCCGCCACGAGTGGGCCGTCCAGCAGATGATCATGTACTGGGGCGTTATCCCGCATCAGGCCGAGATTACCCAGGGCACCGTCAACGGCACGATCGTCAAGGCGATCGAGACCGCTAAGGAGCTCGGCTACGTCGAGGCCGGAGACCTGACCGTCGCTACCGCTGGCGATCCCCGCATGAGCGTCCAGCTCGAGGACAAGGTCTCCTCGACCAACGTCGCTTACGTCGCTCAGGTGCGCTAAGTCGTACTTGCAAGCACACTTGCATTGCAAAGGGCCCGGAAGGCAAAGCCTTCCGGGCCCTTTTTCTATGCCAATGCCGGCGCACAGCAAAACACGCACTCATTTCTTTACCAAAAGTGCGAAATCCACCCTTCGAGGCCCAATGAATAAAGTCCCAAGCGCTAAAAGTGTTCGCCCGGTGGCAAACCCACACCTTAACCGACGCTGATAAATCGTTTTAGCAAGAGCCAGATCGACCTGGTTTTCGGAAGTGCGGGGAAAAATTGCTTACCTCCGAGTACAAGCCCTTTTATTTCAACAAAACCCCTGATAAAGTTGGCTCAAATACCGCTTGTGGTTTGCCTGTTTGTCTTTTTCCCCGCACTTCCGAAACCGATAGCTTTTCTAGCCCAAACTACGCTCAAACGATCGGATCGCCATGTCATTTCTTGCCTGCGGACCCACGGCTTTTCAGTACTATCGCATCCCGCCCCAGATACTGGGACTCTATCCGGCAATCCTGCCGCCCGACCATGACCATCGCTTGGTACACTACTCAAAACAACCAGTATTTAAAGACTTGCTCGGCACACCAGTTTGGAGATTCGTGGGCGAAAGAAAACAGCGCGCGAACGGAAAGCTATTTCATAGCCGTCTGCTAACCCAAGAGCCGCCTCCTGGGTCGTTTAGGCAGACTGAGCATGGGTTTGATGTCACTTCACCGGAGTTCACGCTGCTCAGCCTTGCCACGCAGGTCTCACGCAGCCAGTTACTCATGGCTTGCTACGAGATGTGCGGCTCCTTTGCAGTGTTTAAGCCCTGCGAGCGAACGCAACAACAACTCGATGAAGCTATTTCGCTTAAGCTCATTCCGCCCAGCTGCGGCTGGGAGCGAGCTAACGACACCAAGGGCAATGACACCAACTTGTGGAAGCGCACGCCGCTTCTTACCGCAGCGGATATCGCCGCGTTCGCCAAGCAGGCCGCAGGCCTGCGCGGCGTTAAGCAGCTCCGCTGGGCCGCCGAACGCATGACAGGACAGACCGCCTCGCCCTTTGAAGTCCAGACGTCAATTCTCATCTCGCTCCCCCGCGATGAGGGCGGTCTGGGCATCGACATCACCAATAACGCGCGCATCCCGCTCAGCGAAGCCGCGCGTTCGCTGTATGACAAAACCTGCTGCTACGCCGATATCCTCATCGAAAGCGCCACCGACAGCATGGGCGTCATCCTTGAATGCCAAGGCCGCTCCGCCCACGACAGCGAAGCCGCGAGCCTCTCCGATGCCGAGCGCGCCACCGCACTCACAAGCATGGGCTACGACGTCATCCAAATTACCTATGACCAGATCAAGGAGAAGAAGAGCTTCAACCACATAGCCGAGCTCATCCATAAAAAGGCTGGGCTTCCCTACACCCCAAAGACTAAACAGGAGCGCACTGCCGAAGATGCCCTGCGGCAAGAGCTACTTGTCGATTGGGTTGAGCTATTCACTGCCGGGCCGGCCAGCTAGCAGCTAGCAATCAGGGGCAGCGCAGACACATCGGGCGATTCGACACGGGCGGCAAAACCCGCCTCGGTTAGCTCGACGACCTCGGTAAACGTTGCATCGAAAAACTCCTCGGTTAGCAAGCGATACGGCGGATGATCGGGCTCGCCGGGGTTTTCGCGTACAATCTCGTGCATAACGCCGATGGTCTTGAGCACATACTCCTTATGGATGGGATACTGACCAAAACGCGTCGCCGCAGTATAGAGGCGATCGGTCGCGCGCGGAATCGAAACGATGCTGAGCGTCTTGCCAAACCAGTCAAAGTCGCCTTGCTTTTTAATGCGGAATTCCTCGCACGGCTTGCCGCCGTGCGCCTCCAGGTACTGGTTCACGCGGGTATTCCACACAGTATCGGCCACAAGGTGAGACCAAACGCCCAGCGTCAGATCGAGCAGCGACTGCGCCACGTCATCGGGCGCGAGCGAAAACTCACAGGCGCCGGGACCGGCAACCGGCTCGGCGTCCTTGTAACGTTGGGGATAATGCACCCGATTGAGTCGCTCGCGTTCCTCGACAATCGAGGTGGCCTCAGCAGGTTCGCCCGCGGGTGCGCCTTTAAGCAGCGGCGCCACATAGGTATCCCAGAACTCATGCTCACGAGGCTTAGGGATAGGCTCGGGCTTTGCAAAGTGCGTAATGCGATACGGAATGGGATCAGCGATGCCAGGGACCATATAGCCCACGAAGATATCCGGAACCACGCAGCCAAACAAAAAGGCATTGCGGTCGCGCACGCTATTGGCAAGCGCACCGCTGCGCTCCAGCAAACGCTCCGTCTGAGCGATATGAATGTTCCAGCTTGGCATAGCCACCCCCATAAAAACCTGGATAACTATACCATCACGGCAAAGCCGCGCGGGCGGCTACGCACGCTCTACGCAGCAACTATTCCGCAGCGCCGCTCTCGGTTCCATACGACGACACCGGCGCCTCGACCACATGGTGATATCGATCGATATAGATGGCGCGGGCACCCAGGCGCCGCACCAAATCCTGATGATGTGTACTCATCAAGACCGTCTTGCCGGCAGCAACATAGGCCAGTAGAAAGTTGACCACGATGTCGCACGAGTCCTCGTCAAGTCCGTTGGTAGGCTCGTCGAGCACCAGGATATCCGGGTTCATCGACACCACCGCAGCCAGCGCAACGCGCTTCTTTTGCCCGCCCGAGAGCTGATAGGGAGAGACGTCGGCAAGATCGGCAACCTGGAACAGCTCCATGGCATCGCGCACGCGGCGCTCGAGCTCGTCTGCCGGCAGTCCCATTTGAGCCGGGCCAAACGCGACCTCCTCGCCCACCGTAGCGCAAAAGAGCTGCGCATCGGCGTTTTGGAACACAAAGCCCACGCATTGATGGAACCGCTGGGCCGTCGCGGAATCCTTGAGATATGCCGCATCGACCGCATGCCCGTCGAACAGGTACGCACCCGCGTCCGCGAGCTCAAGGCCGTTAATAAGGCGCATGATCGTCGTCTTGCCGCAGCCGTTGGGACCTAGCAGGGCAACGAGCTCTCCACGGTCCACCTGCAGCGAAACGCCGTCGACCACCGTATGGCCCGCATAGGAAAACACCACGTCACGAAACTCGATGAGCGGCGTTGTTTCGACGCCAGCAGCACCGCTCGCGCCCATCGCGCCATTTGTATCGTTTGTCAAAACGTCGCCCTTCCCTACTCACATCGACGGTTCGACCGCCCGCGCTACAGCACCGCGCACAATACGGCGAGCAGAGCCATAACGGCCGCGTAAACGGCATCGCGCCAGCCAAAGCCGCTACGCGCGGGGGCCGGGTACGCACCGGCAAAGCCGCGGCAGAGCATGGCCTCGTCCATCGCGCGGCTGCATTCCATCGCCTTGATAAACGTCATGCCCATGATACCCGCCAGCGAATCGGTGCGCGAAAAACCCGCAGGCGCGGAACCGACGCTGCGCAGCATGACTGATTCGCACAGATCGTGCGCCGTGCGTCCCAGCACCTCGATATGCTTGAGTGCCATATCAAACGTAAAGATAACCTCATCGGGCAGGTGCAGCATTTTGAGCGCCGCCGACATGCGGCTCCAGGTGAGCGTCCACGAAACACCCAGCACCAGCGACACATTAATAAACGTCTTGAGCGCGATCTTGAGCATGGCGCCCGTGGCAGACGCGCCCAGCAGCAGGGCAGGCAGTGCCAGAACCACCGCGAGCCCCGCAGCGCCAAGCGCCGGCACAAAGGTTGCCCGCAGCCCGCGTACGGGGCGTACGGCAACGAGCACCAACACGATAGCCGCCATCAACATGAGGTACAGCGGGCTTTGCGTCAGACACACGCACAGGACGCAAACGAACATCCCCACCAGACGCACCGGAGCCGAAACGCAAGAAAGGGCGCGGTCGACCATCGACCCGCCCTCGTGCGCACCTCCACCCAGGCGAACCCGCTCAAGCAGGCTCGCCAGGTGCAGGACATTCTTTTGCATCACACGATGCCGAGCCCCCGCGGGCTCGTATCGCTCCTCGGCCGCAAGCCAGCTAGGCAGCTCGACCATTTGCATGCGCTCAGCTTTCCTTAACCGTCAGCGAAATCAGGCGGAATGCGATGGTGAGCACCGCCACGCCAATCACACCGGAAAGGATATACATGGCAGCCTGGCCGGCAAAGCCAAGGCCCTGTTCCTCGGAATAGGCCTGCAGGTAATCACCCGTGGGCAGCGCGTCGGCAAAGGTCGGAGTATCGAGGCCGACCGAAGCCTGCAGGCTGTCGTCGCCAGCCTCCTGAACGGCAGTTGCGGCGCCCTCGGCGTCCCACTCACCCCAGGCGTCACCGGTGGCAAGCAATC
>DXZV01000014.1:20798-21423 GCA_019419485.1 Collinsella sp. | reverse complement strand
CATATCGCCAGCCCACTCATCAAAGTCCAGACCATGCGGGTTTTCAAAAAGCGTACCGGTGCAGCCGAGCTTCTTAGCGCGCTCGTTCATGGCCTTCACAAAGGTTGCCTCGGCGTCTTTGGTCTTAGGGTTGATCTTCTTGCCCACATATTCGGCGAGCACGATGGCGGCGTCGTTGCCCGAGGGAATCATCAGGCCGCGCAGCGCCTGCTCCACGGTAAGCTCGTCGCCTTCGAGCAAGCCGGCGGTCGAATTACCCACGGTGGCTGCGGCGTTGCTCACCGTGACCTTCTCGTCTATCTTGCAATTCTCGACGGTTAGGATTGCGGTCATGACCTTGGTGATCGAGGCGATTTTGACCTGCTCATCGGCGCCGCGCCCATAGTAGACGGTGCCGTCTTTGCCCATGACGAGGGCATTGGTCGCATCGATATCGGGCAGGTTTTCGGCCGTGATGCCGCGCTCATCGGCGGTTTTGCCGCAGACATTGTCGGTCGTGAGCACTTGGGCGCCGGCGACGGTGGGCACGCCAGCGGTAAGGGCGATAGCGCAGACAAAGCCGGCGGCAAGCTGGGCTGAGCGCTTTGCAAAAGAGGTGAGGGACTTCACAGATTTCGCTTTCAAC
>DXZV01000014.1:19936-20788 GCA_019419485.1 Collinsella sp. | reverse complement strand
CTTCTGGAACTAGAGTATATCGTTTGCCGGCATCGGCGATCATCGCGTGCGTGCGTGGCCCACATCCGCGCCCGAACGGACACATTGGTGCTTAAGGTCGACTTAATCGCCCGCGCTTGTTGTGTGTGGCACGCGCCGCCTCGGGCATAATGGAGCGCGAGAGGAGCACGCATGAACGAGCGCATTTTGGTAGTTGATGACGAAAAGGCCATCGCCGACCTGGTTGGTATCTACCTTACAAAAGAGGGCTTTGATGTCCAGATTGCCTACAGCGGGGCCGATGCTGCCAAGGCAATCTTGGAGCAGGAGTTCGATCTGGCGCTGCTGGATGTCATGCTGCCCGATATCGATGGGCTTGAGTTGCTGCGTACGATCCGTTCCAGCCATACCTATCCCGTGATCATGCTGACGGCGCGCGATGCCCAGCAAGACAAGATCGAGGGCCTTTCGCTTGGCGCGGACGATTACGTGGTTAAGCCGTTCCGTCCGCTTGAGCTCATCGCGCGCGTGCATGCTCAGCTTCGCCGCTACACCAGCTACGGTAGCCGCGCGCAGGTGGCCGAGTCGCCGATCATCCAGCTCGACGGCCTGGAGATCAACCGCGATGCTCGTTCCGTAATGGTGGACGGTGCGCCGGTGCGCCTCACGCCCATCGAGTATTCCATCTTGCTGTATCTGGTCGAGCATCGCGGCAGTGTGGTGGCCGTGGAGGATCTGTTCCGCGCGGTGTGGAACGAGGATTTTATGCCCGGCTCCAACAATACGGTGATGGTGCACATTCGCCACCTGCGCGAAAAGATCGGTGACGACGCTCAAAAGCCGCGCTTTATCAAAAACGTCTGGGGCGTCGGC
>DXZV01000014.1:2632-19926 GCA_019419485.1 Collinsella sp. | reverse complement strand
GGCCATGACGTTGGCGATTGGCGCCATGGCACTCGGCGGCATCGAAGGGCCGGTGCTGTTCGATGCCGGCTTTGTATTCAACATGCTTGGCTTTGTGCTGGCGCTTGCCGTGTGCGTGCTGTTCTTTTGCGGCCGCGCCCTGTACTACCAGGGCTATGAGCAGGGCGAGCAGCGTGCCGATTGTGTGCTGGCCGCTCGTATTCAAGATCGCCTGATCGATCACCCCGACACCTGGGACAACATCGACGGCGACTTCCTGGAGGTCGAGGGCGCACTCAACCGTGTGCGCGATCGCGAGCGCAAGGTGCAACAGGCCTTGCGTGACGAGTCTCATCGCAAGGACGATCTGGTCACGTACTTGGCACATGACCTACGCACCCCGCTTGCCAGTGTGGTGGGCTATCTTTCGCTGCTGCAAGAGGCTCCCGAGCTGCCGGTTGAGCAACGTGCGCACTTTACGGGCGTGGCGCTCGACAAGGCGCACCGGCTCGATACGCTCATCGAAGAGTTCTTCGATATCACGCGTTTTGACTTCCACGATATCGTGCTCACGCGCGGCTATGTTGATCTGGGGTTGCTGCTGGCTCAGGTGGCTGACGAGTTCTATCCCATCCTCAACGAGCAACATAAGGAAGCCCAGGTTGATATTCGCGAGGACCTGACGGTGCTCGTGGATGGCGATAAGATGGCCCGCGTGTTTAACAACATCATGAAAAACGCCGTCGCCTATAGCTATGAGGGCTCGACTATCACGATTGAGGCCAGGCGCCAAGACGATGGCGGCGTGCGCGTGCGCTTTATCAATCAGGGCGATCCTATCCCTGCGGCTAAGCTCAAGGTGATCTTTGAGAAGTTCTATCGCCTGGATGCGGCGCGTGCGACCAATCGCGGCGGCGCTGGACTGGGGCTTGCCATCGCCAAGGAGATCGTATGCGCGCACGGCGGTACCGTTGCATGTGAATCGACGCCCGAACACACGATATTCACCATCGAGCTGCCCGCCGCATAGCTAGCGTGCCCTTACAAACACTTGACAATGTGCTCACGTGCGTATGAGCCGCGATTCCTACTATCGATACTGCTGAATTGATATCGATATGGAGGTGTGCGGTATGACGGCTGCTGCGGCTGTGGAGCCCACGGAGCTTGAAGAACTCATGGAAGCGCAGGCCGAGGCCGCGCATGAGCGCGAGGTTGGGGATGCGACTCGCCCCACGGCAGAGGATCTTGCCGCCTCGCCGACGCGCATCGACGTCGAGGGCCTCGACCTGTTCTATGGCGACCACCATGCGCTCAAGGACGTGAATATCAAGATCCGCGACAAGCAGATCACCTCGTTCATCGGGCCTTCGGGCTGCGGAAAGTCCACGTTGCTGCGCTGCTTTAACCGCATGAACGACGGCATCAAGGATTGCCGCATCGAGGGCAAGATTGCGCTCGATGGTCAAGATATCCTGGGCGATTGCGACATCTGCCGTTTGCGCCAGCGCGTGGGCATGGTGTTCCAACGCCCCAACCCATTTCCCATGAGCATCTACGACAACGTCGCCTACGGTCCTCGCGGTATGGGTGTGCGCGACCGCGCCGTGCTCGATGAGCTGGTCGAGGACTCCCTGCGTCGCGCTGCCCTGTGGGACGAGGTCAAGGACAAGCTCAAAGAGTCGGGCCTGGGTCTTTCGGGTGGACAGCAGCAGCGCCTGTGCATCGCCCGCGCACTTGCCGTGCAGCCCGACATTCTGCTGATGGACGAGCCGACTTCGGCACTCGACCCTGTGTCGACGTTGGTGGTGGAGCAGCTGGCCTGCGAGCTCAAGGAGACCTGCACGCTGGTGGTCGTGACGCACAACATGCAGCAGGCCGCGCGTATTTCCGATTCGGTTGCGTTCTTTTTGCTGGGTGAGCTGGTGGAGCACGCGCCCACCGCGCAACTCTTTAAGAATCCGTCCGATCCGCGCACCGCGGATTATTTGACGGGGCGTTTTGGCTGACGCTGTCTTTTACAGGTGCCTTTAGGGTTAAGATGCGGTCATATCGGCCGCAAAGGGGTTCAACATGATCTATTACGTCGAGGACGATGACAACATCAGGGATTTGACAGTCTACGCGCTGCGCAAGCAGGGAATCGAGGCCGAGGGCTTTTCGTGTGATGGCGAGTTTAAAGCTGCCGTGGCGCGACGGGTGCCCGATGCTGTGCTGCTCGATATCATGCTGCCCGACACCGATGGCTTGGCGATTATGCGTCGCCTGCGTGCCGATCGCCTGACGGCGACGGTGCCCATCATGATGCTTACCGCCAAGGACACCGAACTCGACAAGGTGATGGCGCTCGATGGCGGTGCCGACGATTACCTGACTAAGCCGTTTTCGCTCATGGAGCTTGCGAGCCGCTGCCGCGCACTGCTGCGTCGCGGCGGCATGGTCAAGCAGGCGAGCGATGTGCTCAGCGTGGGCGACATCGTGCTTTCGCCCAGCCATCGCGAGGTGACCGTTGCCGGCGAGCCGCTTAAGCTCACCCTGCGCGAGTTCGACCTGCTCGAGTACCTCATGCGCAAGCCCGGCGTGGTCTTTACCCGCGAGTCGTTGCTGCAGAGCGTGTGGGGCTGGGACTTCGACGGCGGTTCGCGCACCGTTGACGTGCACGTGCAGACGCTTCGCCAAAAACTGGGCGAGCATGCCAGCGCCATCGAGACCGTGCGCGGCGTGGGTTATCGCCTGGCCGAGCCTTCTGCCGGTGATGGTGCCGAAGGCGACGACACCGCGGCCACCGCATCGGAGGAGTAACCCGTGGTCTTCGCCCCCCAGGGAAAACATACGCTGTCGCACCGCGTTTTTGTGACGATCTTTGTCTGCGCCATGGCGGTTATCGTGGCGTTTACGGTGCTGGGTGCGTTCTTTGTGCAAAACACTTTGGCGGATGCCACGAGTGCCAATCTGGCGCAGGAAACCGAGCTCATTGCTGCCGCCCTCGACGAGCAACAGGAGCCCATTCCGTTCTTGCGAAGCCTCGATCGCGAGGATCTTCGTATCACGCTGATCAATAAGGACGGATCTGTTGCCTACGACAACGAGGCGTCGCCTTCCACACTGCCCAACCATGGCGATCGCCCCGAGGTCATCGAGGCCTTTGAGAGTGGTTCGGGTTCCGCGGAGCGCGCAAGCTCTACACTCGACGAGATTATGCTGTATCGCGCCGTCACCCTTGATAACGGCCAGGTCGTCCGCTTGGCGCAGGCCCAGCCTGGTGTTGCGGCGATTTTGCTGTCGATGCTGGCGCCGATGCTGCTTATCGCAGTAGCGGGTGCAGTACTCTCGTTTTTTATGGCGCGCCGTGAGTCCCGTGCCATCATCGCGCCGTTGCAAGAGGTGGATTTGGATCACCCACGCCGTAGCTATGAGCACGCCTATGCCGAGATGGTCCCCATGCTTGAGCGTATCGAGTCGCAGCGCCAGGAACTCAAGCGCCAAATGGCGGTGCTAGCGGACAACGACCGTATGCGCCGCGAGTTCACGGCGAATATCACCCATGAGCTCAAGACGCCGCTTACGGCGATTTCGGGCTATGCCGAGCTCATCGCAAACGGCATGGTCGAGGGCGAGGACGACCTGCGCAACTTTGGCGGTCGCATCTATCGTGAGGCGGGCCGCTTGGCAGCGCTTGTCAACGACATCCTTACGCTGTCTAACTTGGACGAGGCCGAACGTGCAACTGAAGGCGAGGCAGTGCCCATTGGGTCCACGGAGCCTATTGAGCTCTCGCGTGCCATCTACACGGTTGAGCAGCGTCTTGAACAGGTCGCCCGTCAAGCGAATGTGACGATAAGTCATGAGACCAAGCCTGTGGTCATCGAAGGCGTGTCGCGCTTGATTGACGAGCTCATCTACAATCTGGCAAGCAACGCCATCCGCTACAATCGACCCGGCGGTACGGTTGCGCTGCAGTGCGGCACCAACGGCGAAGGTCATCCGTTCCTCGCGGTCGCCGACACGGGAATCGGTATCGCGCCTGAAGAACAGGGCAAGGTATTTGAGCGGTTCTATCGCGTGGACAAGAGTAGATCCAAGGCACGCGGCGGAACCGGCCTGGGGCTTGCCATTGTCAAGCATGCGGCCCTGTATCATCACGCCACGCTCGATCTGTCGAGCGAGTTGGGCGTGGGAACCACCATTACGGTGACGTTTCCCATACAGCAGGACGAGCCATTCGCATAGCGATACAACATAGATATTGATGTAGACGCCGCATCGGACTTTCGGGTGCGGCGTTGTTGTGCATTTTTACGATTGCTTCCGTCATTTTTACAGGAGAGCCTGTTTCTTATGTATAGAGTTTGGTCTCGGTAAAAAGATGCGATAACATACGGACAGTTTTGTCAATCCGAACTGGGGAAATGAAAGGCAAGCTGCATGACCCTTCTCGAACTGTTCCAGCTGCTGAAGAAGCACCTCAAGCTGGTCATCACCCTTCCGGTGGTCTGCGCGATCGCCATGGGCATCGTGTCCTTCGTTGCGATGGACAACACCTATACCGCGACGACGAGCATGTACATTCTCGCCAAGACCGACGATAGCGGTCAGATGAGCTACAACGATCTCTCGGCGAGCCAGATGCTTTCCAACGATATCGCCACGCTGCTTGATAGCGATAGCGTTAAGAGCGGCGCCGCCAAAGAACTGGGCCTCACCGATCTGGATGACTACAAGGTGTCTGTTTCCTCCGAGACCACCACGCGTGTCATTACGCTTTCGGTTACCGGTACCGATGCCAAGGAGACGGCTGAGGTCGCAAAGGCCATTGCCAGCTCGGTGAGTACGGTCGCTCAGAACGTCGGCGCTGCCCAGAGCATCAACGTTATCGACGAGGCTAAGACCCCCGAAGCCCCCAGCGGCCCCAAGCGTACGCTGTATATTGCCGTCGCGTTCCTCGCCGGTATCTTTATCGCAGTTGCCTATGTCGTTTTGGCAGACATGCTCAATACCCGCATCCGCGGTGCCGAAGAGGCAGAAGAGCTCCTGGGTATTCCCGTTGTTGGCCGAATTCCGGCTATGAAAGGTGGTAAATAGGCATGGCTAAGGCAAAGAACACCGATAAGCTCGTTGTACAGAATGCCGCCAAGACCCTTCTGGCCAACATCCGCTTTGCGAGCGTGGACGACCCCATTCGCACCATCACCGTTACCTCCTCGATTCCCAACGAGGGCAAGTCTACGGTTTCCATTAACCTTGCTCAGGCAATCGCCACGAGCGGCAAGTCCGTGCTCCTGGTCGAGGCCGATATGCGCCGCAGGTCCCTTTCCGATATGCTCGGCGTTCGTTCGCGCGGCGGACTCTATGCGGTCCTTTCCGAGCAGATCTCCATTGACCAGGCAATTGTCGAGACGGGTCAGAAGAACTTCTACTTCCTCGATGCCGAGCCGCACATTCCCAATCCTGCCGACATCATCGTCTCCCATCGCTTTGCCAAGCTGGTAAAGGCACTGTCCGCCAAGTTCCAGTACGTCATCTTCGATGCTCCTCCGGTCGGCACCTTTATCGATGCTGCCGAGATTGCCAGCTTGACCGACGGCGCGCTGTTCGTGGTGCGCGAGGACTTCACCAAGCGCGAGGAGGCGCTCAACGCCATCGGTCAGCTTAAGAAGTCCGAGAAGGTCAAGCTCATCGGTACCGTCATGAATTACTGTGAGACCGAGACCAGCGAGTACTACTATTCTTACTACACCAAGGACGGTAAGAAGGTTAAGAAGGGCTCCGACGATCAGGGCACTTCCAAAAAGGGCATCTTCACCAACCGAGCAAACGTTTAGTTGATTAAGGCTGACCTATGCGTGACATTCATTGCCATATCTTGCCGGGTGTAGACGACGGCGCCGCCGATCTCGAAGAGAGCTTGGCGATGCTCGAGGCTGCCAAGCGGGCCGGTGTAACCAGAATTGTTTGCACTCCTCACTGCCGTGATCCCTATTTTGATTACGACAAGATGTGGGATGCCTTTGAGCTGCTGCGCGATAACGCTGACGGTTTTCCGCTCCAGATGGGCTTCGAGGTCAACCATCGAAAGCTCGTTGAGCTTGGTATCGATGCCGCGGAGCACTTGCATTTCGATGGGACCAACGAGTTTCTGCTCGAGCTTTCGACGCATGCCGATGCGTATGCGTTTAGAGAGTACGAGAATACGATTTACGATTTGCAGTGCCGTGGCTACCAGGTGATCATCGCTCATCCTGAGCGCTATCGTGCGGTTCAAAAGGATGTAAGTGTGGCGGAGCGCCTGGTCGATATGGGCTGCAAGCTGCAGGCTTCGGCGGACTTTATTGCCGGCGGTCGCTTTGGTCGCGAGAAAAAGCCGGCACAGCGCCTGTTCGATCAGAACCTGTACAGCTTCATCGCGAGCGATGCCCATAACGTGGGTCATTACGACTGCCTGGCGAAGGCTCGCGCGAAGTTTAGCGTGCGCGGAGCTCATTTTCGCTAAAATCTGTCCCTAACGTTCGCATTGAATGAAAGGGCAGCCATGGATATCCAACTTAAGACGGGATGCTTTGATGACGCGGCGTTGGTGCGCCGCGTCGTTTTTATGGACGAGCAGGGCTACGAGAATGAGTTCGACGCTATCGACGAGGATCCGAACTGCATTCATGTGACGCTCTATGTAGACGGCGAGCTTGTCGGTTGCTCGCGCGTGTTTCCCGAAGAGCTTGAGCGCGCGGCTGACGCAGAGGCTCCGGTGTCGCCGGCGTGCGACTTGGACGAAGGTGTCGCGGCGGGGGAGACCTACATTATGGGGCGCGTGGCCGTGCTGCCGGCTATGCGTCGTCGTGGACTGGCGAGTGCGATCGTTGAGGCCAGCGGTGCGTGTGCACGCGATGCCGGCGCTAAGCTTATTAAGCTGCATGCGCAGGAATACGTGCTGCCGCTCTATGCAAAGGCGGGCTACACGCAAATTGCCCCGGTGGACTATGAGGATGAAGGCCAGCCCCATGCCTGGATGGCTAAGCGCGTAGATGGCAGATAGGGACGTTCCTTTTCTGCCGGTAGTTGGGGATACTCCTTGGCAATTGGCGCATCGGAGCGTTTGGACATGCAGTTTTTCGATACCGTGTGTATATATGCGCGCTAATGGGTTATAAAATCTAAGTCTGAACATAGCAGGTCTGCGATGCGGCTCGGGCAACCGGGCCGTTTTTGCGGGCAGGGGTAGCGCGAAAGGACTGCACATGCGTCAATTTAAGACCGAGAGCAAAAAACTGCTCGACCTCATGATCAACTCCATCTACACCAATAAGGAAATCTTCCTGCGCGAGCTTATTTCCAACGCGAGCGACGCCGTCGACAAGCTCAACTTTAAGAGCCTGCAGGATCCGAGCGTCAAGCTCGACCAGGGCGACCTGGCTATTCGCGTCTCCTTTGATAAAGACGCCCGCACCATTACCATCTCGGATAACGGCATTGGCATGACCGCCGAGGAGCTCGAGCGCAATCTGGGCACCATCGCTCATTCCGGCTCCGAGGAGTTTAAGACCGAGAACGCCGAGCAGCAGGGCTCCGATGTCGATATTATCGGCCAGTTTGGCGTGGGCTTCTACTCGGCCTTTATGGTTGCCAGCCACGTAAAGGTCGTCAGCCGCGCCTATGGCGAGGACACCGCTCACGTGTGGGAGTCTGATGGTCTTGAGGGTTACACCATCGAGGACGGCGAGCGCGCCGAGCACGGTACCGATGTCATCCTGACGCTGCGCGAGAACGAGAAGCTCGACGCCGACGGCGAGGCCGAGACCTACGATCGCTTCCTGACCGAGTGGGGCCTCAAGAGCCTGATTCAGCAGTACAGCAACTATGTGCGTTACCCGATCCAGATGATGGTGTCCAAGAGCCGCCAGAAGCCCAAGCCCGAGGATGCTGGCGACGATTATAAGCCCGAATACGAGGACTACCAGGAGCTCGAGACCGTCAACTCCATGACGCCGATCTGGAAAAAGCGCAGCTCCGACGTTGAGCAGAAGGACTACGACGAGTTCTACAAGTCCACGTTCCACGACTTTGACGATCCTGCGCGCACCATTAGCTTCCATGCGGAGGGTACACTCGAGTATGACGCCCTGCTGTTTGTGCCGGGCCGCGCGCCGTTCGATCTGTACAGCAAGGACTACGAGAAGGGTCTGGCGCTTTACAGCTCCAACGTCCTGATCATGGAGAAGTGCGACGACCTGCTGCCCGACTACTACAACTTTGTCCGCGGCGTCGTGGATTCCGCCGACGTGTCGCTCAACATCTCGCGCGAGACGCTGCAGCAGAACCGTCAGCTCAAGGCTATTGCCAAGCGTGTCGAGAAGAAGATCACCGCTGACCTTGAGGATATGCGTGACAACGACCGCGAGGCCTATGAGAAGTTCTTTGAGAACTTTGGTCGCGGTCTTAAGTACGGTATCTACTCGAGCTATGGCATGAAGGCCGACGAGCTCGCCGACCTGCTGCTGTTCTGGTCTGCCAAGGAGCAGAAGATGATCACCCTTGCCGAGTATGCCAAGGGCATGCCCGAGGGCCAGAAGGCAATCTACTATGCCGCCGGCGATTCGCGCGAGCGTCTGGCCAAGATGCCCGTCGTGAAGAGCGTACTCGACCGCGGTTACGATGTGCTGCTGTTGACGCAGGACGTGGACGAGTTCACCTTCCAGGCCATGCGTGAGTACGTGGCTGCCGATATGCCCAAGGTCTACGAGGATGACACTGCTCGCGAGGCTGCCGAAAAGGCAGTTGCCGATGGTGCCGAGCCTGAGGTCGAGGATCGTCACCTAGAGCTTAAGAACGTCGCGACCGGCGATCTTGACTTGGCGACCGATGACGAGAAGAAGGAGGCCGAGGACGCCACCAAGGAGAACGAGGACCTCTTTGGCGCCATGAAGGAGGCGCTCGGCGACAAGGTCGAGAAGGTTGCCGTTTCTGCGCGCCTGACCGATGCCCCCGCGTGCATCACCACCGAGGGCCCGCTTTCGCTCGAGATGGAGAAGGTGCTCCAGAAGGGTCCCGAAGGCGCGCCCGACGGTATGCCCAAGAGCCAGCGCGTGCTCGAGCTCAACGCCAAGCACCCGGTCTTTGCCAAGCTCGTCGCTGCTCAGAAGGCAGGCGATGCCGACAAGATCAAGCAGTACTCCGGCCTGCTCTACGATCAGGCCCTGCTGGTCGAGGGCATTCTGCCCGAGGACCCCGTGGCCTTCGCCGCAGCTGTCTGCGATCTACTTTAGTTACGCGGTTTTACCAAACCGCGTAACCGGCCGACGCTGCAAGCCCGCCAGAGCGGCAATCTGCCTTTCAACTTCGACGGCATGACCAGAAGGTCAATGCCGCCTCGTTTCAAGGCACCTTGCTCGCTCTGGCGGGCTTTCGCTGTCTGCGCCAAAACATCGGCATTGTTATGGGTAGTCGTTGGGGACGTTCTTGTTTGGCTAGTCGTTTAAGAATGTCCCCAATGACTATTAAGAACGTCCCTAATGACTACTTGAATTGCTAATTTGTGCGGGTTGTGGTTTTGTGACCTGCTGAAATTTAAGATACTGTACATCTGTACGTTAACTTATCTTCGTAGTATATTGCTACCCGCAAAACTCAGCACCATTGTGCCGCGAGGCACTAAAGCGCCTACGTACAATGGTTGTCGATAGTACGATTCGATTCAACGACAGGATGGATGGTCCAAGCGTGAGTCTCGGCAGCAAACTATCCGATGCAAAGGTCTCCTTTGCAATCTTTAAACGCGACATCAAGCGATTGATCGTGAACCCCGTCGCCCTGGTGGTTACCCTGGGCGTGTGCGTCATTCCCTCGCTGTATGCCTGGTACAACATCGTTGCCAACTGGGATCCGTACGGAAATACCCAAGGCATTAAAATCGCCATCGCCAACAACGATCAGGGCACCCAGAACGACCTAGTGGGCGAGCTCAACGCAGGCGATAAGGTGGTCGACCAGCTCAAGAAGAACGACCAGCTTGGCTGGACCTTCGTCGACTCGGCGGCAGATGCCAAAGAGGGCGTCGAAAGTGGCGAATACTATGCTGCCATCGTGATTCCCAAGAACTTCTCTGACAATCTCGTCTCGATGCTCGACGGCAATTACCATCAGCCGAAGCTCACCTATTACGTCAACGAGAAAAAGAGCGCCATTGCGCCCAAGGTTACCGATACCGGTGCCAACACCATCGAGGAGCAGATAAACTCGGAATTTGTCTCTACGGTGGGCGAGACCGTTGCCGGCATTGCCAAAGATGCCGGAGTCGATCTAAAGGACAAGGCAACCCAGACGCAGGATTCGCTGGCAAGCTCGGTGTCCGAGGCATCCGATACCTTGGGCGAGGTACGTGATTCCATCGGCGACATGAACACCGCCATCGACAAGACGAGCAGCTCGATTGCTTCGGCCGATGCTGCGTTGGCGGGCCTGCAGGGACAGGCGCCTTCGCTAACGCAGGCAATCGCTCAGGGTAATGATCTGCTGGTCGAAGCTCGTACCACGGCTGGCAAGTCCATCACCTCGCTCTCCAAGGCACTTTCGGAGGGCAGCCTTGCGCTAACCAAGACGTCGGCTTCCGCGAATGCTGCCATCGGCAAGTTGACGGGCACGGTCACATCTACGACCACCCGCATCGACAACTCGCTCGAGTCTCTCCAGGCAACGATCGATCACAACACCGCAGTTATCGGCCACCTGCAGATTCTTGCCGGCGATACCTCGACGGGATCGGATCGGATCGACGCACTGATCGCCTCGACGATCGATGCGCTCAAGAAGCAGAACGACCAGCTGCAGAATATCAAGAACAGTCTGTCCGCGCAGTCGAGCGCCATGGCAAATGATGCCGCGGCTGTCTCGGGTGCCAGCGACGCTATCAATAACGCAATCCAGACCGGTGCGACCAACCTTGGCCAGGCCCAGACGGACCTGGGTCAAAACGCGCTGCCGAAGGCCTCGAGCGCGCTTGATTCATTTGCCGCCGTCTCGGGTGATCTGACGGGAATCGTGTCTGGCCTCACGCCTACTATTGCAAGTGCGCGCGGTACACTTTCGCAACTCAACGCTACGCTCGGTCAGGTCAAGACCACGCTGTCCCAGACCGACGCCTCGCTTGCCAAGGTCCAGGACAAGCTCGCAACCGCCGCCAACGACATCGCGGCGCTACAGACCTCCGAGTCCATGGGCGAGCTGGCCGGCCTGATGGGCGTCGACGTCGATGATGTTGCAGACTTCATGGCGTCTCCGGTCGAGCTGACCTCAAAGTCAATTTACCCGGTCAAGAGCTTTGGTTCGGGCATTGCCCCGTTCTATACCAATCTGGCGCTGTGGGTGGGCGGCTACGTGCTTATCGCCATCTACAAGCTCGAGGTCGACCGCGAAGGCATCGGCAGCTTTACCGCGCGTCAGGGCTACTTTGGCCGCTGGTTGCTCCTGGTGATCCTGGGCGCGTTGCAGGCCATCATCGTTACGGTAGGCGATCTGGTGATCGGCGTGCAGTGCGTCAGCCCGCTGCTGTTCGTGCTGGGCGGCATCGCCATCTCGTTCACCTACGTCAATATCATCTATGCGCTGTCCACCACGTTTAAGCATATCGGCAAGGCTATCGGCGTCATTCTGGTTATCGTGCAGATCCCGGGTTCGTCGGGCATGTACCCCATCGAGATGATGCCAGGCTTCTTCCAGTGGCTGCACCCGCTGCTGCCCTTTACCTACGGCATCAATTTGCTGCGCGAGACGGTCGGCGGCATGTATTCGTTCAACTACCTGTTTAACCTGTGCATTCTGGGCGTGTTCTTGATCGTGGCGCTCTTTATCGGCCTGCAGCTGCGTCCGCTGCTGCTCAACCTTAACCTGCTCTTTGATAAACAGCTCTCCACGACCGGTATGATGATTTGCGAGTCCAACGACCTGCCGCGCCAGCGCTACTCGCTGCGCACGGCCATGCGCGTCATGCTCGATTCCGATTCGTACCGTCGCGAACTGCTCGATCATGCGGTCGCCTTTGAACATCGCTACCCGTACTACATCAAGGGCGGTTTTGCCGCCGTGGTGGGCGTTCAGGTCCTGCTCTTTGTCCTGTCGACGGTTCTCGATATCGACAATAACGGCAAGATCATCCTGCTTGTCATTTGGATCATCTCGGTTATTGCCATCTGCGGCTGGCTGATCAATATCGAATATATCCGAGCGAGCCTCAATACCCAGATGCGCATCTCGGCGCTTTCGGATGAGGACCTGCGTCGCGAGATGCGCGAACACACGGCCGCCATTCCTGCCGCCCGCCACATGTTTGGCCTCAACGCCAGCGAGCGTGGTGCCAAGGGCGGCGATCAGTCCACGGGCCGCTTGCCGCATATCGGCTCGCACCATAAATCTCAGGGCAGCGACAGCACAGCCACAAATGATGGAGATACCACCGCGCTTGGCAAGCACTCCAAAGGAGGTGAGGCATAAATGAAGAACATCCTGCATCTGTTTAAGCGCGATGTCCAAAACGTGTCTCGCTCCGTGATCGGCTTGGTTGTCGTGATGGGCCTCATTATCGTACCGTGTCTGTACGCGTGGTTTAACATCGCCGGCAGCTGGGATCCGTACGGCAACACCGGCAATCTTAAGATCGCCGTGGTCAACACCGATGAGGGTTACGAGAGCGATTTGATCCCCGTCGAGGTTAACGTGGGCGAAAACGTGACCGCCACCCTACGCGGCAACGAGAGCTTCGATTGGGTTGTGCTCAACAATCGCGAAAAGGCTATCGAGGGCGTTAAGTCGGGCGCGTACTATGCTGCCGTCGTTATCCCCAAAACGTTTAGCGCTGACATGATGACGCTTTTCTCGACCGACGTGAAACACGCCGATATCGAGTTTTACGAGAACCAGAAGGCCAACGCCATTGCGCAGATCGTGACCGAGAAGGGTTCGAGTGCCGTTCAGAGCCAGGTTAACGAAACTTTTACCGAGACCATTACGAGCATCGGTCTTAAGACGGTGTCCAGCCTGCTCGATTACATGAGCACCGACCAGGTCAGCAACTTTATCGCCAACCTGTCCTCGACGCTTGGCGATTCGATTGAGGACCTGCGAGACGTTCAGGCAAATGCTTCGTCGCTGGCGGGCATTTTGAGCTCCACGTCCGATTCGCTGACGTCGGCGAGCGGCATGCTCAAGCAGACCGGTGCCGTCGATGAGTCGACAAAGCAGCTCATGGAACATGCCAAAAGCGGCATCGATGATTCCAAAGAAGCGCTTAAGGCGGCAAACGATGCCATCGATGCCGCAATCGATGGAAGTGCGGGGTCGTTCGACAATGTGTCTGCCGAGCTCGCGAAGGCGTTCGACACCGCAAACCAGCATGTCGACCTTACGGTGTCCCAACTCAACGATGCCGCTGCGGCCCTCAATGCGCGCGCCAAGGATATCGATGCGATGGCCGATCAGCTCCGCAGCCTTGCCGACCAGGTGAGCGATGAGAATTTGAAGGACGGCCTCAAGTCCGCCGCGACGTCGCTGGGCAGAATCGCCGTTGAGTACCGCAACAATGCCAAGGATCTGGCGGCTACCGCGAAGTCTCTCTCCGATAGCATGGCCGAGGTCAACAACTTGCGTGCCGAGGTCGATCAGGCCATCGCTGATGCCAAGGCCGGCATCGCGGGTGCCAAATCCGATTACGATTCCACGTTCTCGGTTAAGGCCAAGGAGCTCAAGAAGACGGTTTCGGGCATTCTGGACTCGCTTGATGGCATCTCGGGCGACCTGGATAGCGCCGTAGGCGGCCTGACCGACGCATCCGGCTCGTTGGCGAAGGGCCTCTCCAAGGCCGCCAAGCTGGTCAACAAGGCTTCCGATCAGCTAGGTGAAGCGTCCGATAAGATCAGTGCGTTTAAGGATGAGCTCGATGGCGCCCTGATGTCGGACGATCTGGCCACGATCAAGACGATGATTGGCAACGATCCCGAGGGTTTGGCCGTGTCGCTTTCCGGTCCCGTCGCGCTCGATCGCAAACCGGTCTATCCGATCCGCAACTACGGCTCGGCCATGGCGCCGTTCTACACGATTCTGTCGCTCTGGGTCGGCTCGATCGTGCTGGCGGCCATGATGAAGGTGTCGGTTGACGATGAGCTTATCAACGAGCTCATCCCCGTACGCCTACACGAGATCTACCTGGGTCGTTACTTGTTCTTTGGCGGTTTGGCTCTGCTGCAGGCAACGCTCGTGTGCGCGGGCGACATCCTGTTCTTTGGCATCCAGTGCGACAACCCGCTGCAGTTTGTGCTGGCGGGCTGGGTCGCGAGTCTCGTGTTCTCCAATATCGTCTACACGCTTACGGTGTCGTTTGGCGATATCGGCAAGGCTTTGGCCGTTGTGCTGCTGGTCATGCAGGTCGGCGGTTCGGGCGGTACGTTCCCCATCGAGATGACCGGCCCTGTGTTCCAGGCGATCTATCCGTTCCTGCCGTTTACCCATGGCATTAACGCCATGCATGCCGCCATGGCTGGCGCCTACCATATGGAGTACTGGGTTGAGCTGGGCATTCTGGCGAGCTATCTGATTCCGTCGCTGGCCCTGGGCGTCGTCTTCCGCCGTCCGGTCATCAAAGCCAACGACTGGATCATCGAAAAACTGGAGTCAACCAAATTGATTTAGTTCAGACACGTAAACGCTGTCAGAACATCGAGGCCTTCCAGTTTTACACTTTATTATGCTGGATTGCGATGCAACGCCGGTTGTTGCTACAGTAGCGGGGCGTGCCGGGGGTCCGGTGCGCCCCGTTTTTATTTGACCATGAGGCGGCACGCAGCCATACGCGTGCGGACACCACGCCAAGATTGAGTGTGAGGATGTTCCATGGCCCAATACGCTGCCAACGAAATCGAAAACATGCCCGATAGCCCTGTCGCACGGGAGGACCTGGGCGCCGGCGGCACCTCCCGCGGCGCCGGCGCACGCTCGCCGCTGTTCTGGAAGGTCTTGCTGCTTTCGATAGCGGTCATCTGGGGCTATTCCTTCACCACCATGAAGGATGCGCTCGATACCGTTCCGGTGTTCGAGCTGCTCTACATTCGTTTTCTTCCGGCGTCGTTGGTCATGCTTGTCATCTTCCACAAGCGCATCATTGCCCATTTCAACGCTCGAAACCTGATTGTTGGACTTGGCATGGGCGCGCTCATGTGGGGTGCCTACGGTTTGCAGACGATCGGCCTGGCACAGACCACGGCAGGCAAAAGCGCGTTTTTGACGGGCACGTACTGCATCTTGGTTCCGTTTGCGAGCTACGTTCTAAGCGGCGAAAAGCTTACCCGTTACAACTTGGGCGCCGCGTTGCTGTGCCTGGCGGGCATTGGGCTGGTGGCGCTCGATAGCGTCGAGTTCAATGTCGGCGATGTCATCACACTGGGCGGCGCGGTCTTCTTTGCCATCCAGATGGCGGTGACCGCCAAGTATGGCCGCAAGATGGACATCAACGTCATCACGTTTTGGATGTTTGTGGGCAACGGCGTGCTGAGCCTGATCTCGTCGCTGTTATTCGAGACCCAAGCGCCGCTGTCCGTGTGGACGCCGAGCTTTATCGGTGTGATGGCGTTTCTATCGGTGGGCTGTACGTGTGTGGCTCTGCTCATCCAAAACGTCGGCCTGGCGCATGTCCCGGCCTCGACGGGCTCGCTGCTCCTTTCGATGGAGTCGCCTTCGGGTGTGCTGTTCTCGGTGCTGCTGATGGGGGAGGCGCTCACCTCGCGCCTGCTCGCCGGCTTCGCGCTCATCTTCTTGTCGATTATCTTGAGCGAGACGCATTTCGATTTCTTGCGCCGAAAATCTCGCCCGCAATTGTAAACAACTTGTTGCGCCGCCCTTCCAAGGCGGCATTTTTTATGTCATGCCCTTACAGTTGTGCCTTGCACTTTACGCTATCAAAGTGCGTGCTGCAAAAACGTTACTGGAGGGCATCTATGGCAACAGCTCTGTCCGATTTTCAACCGCAACTAGCGCCCAAGGCCACCACAGCGGCGCAGACCGCTATCGGCGACGGTCTTGTCGCAGAAGCTCAGGCTTTTGCAGACGAGTTCGCTGCGTGGCGCCACGATCTACACCAGATGCCCGAGCTCGGTAACAATCTTCCGCAGACGTCTGCCTATATCCAGGCACGTCTGGACGAGATGGACATCCCCCATACCACGCTCGTCGACGGTTCCTGCGTCGTTGGCCTGATCGGTGCCGGTGCGGCCGCGGCCGCTCAGGGCAATGGCACGTGCAAGGACGAGCAGGCCGGAACGGTCGTCATGCTTCGTGGCGACATGGATGCCCTGCCCGTTGCCGAAGAGTCGGGCGAGCCTTTCGCCTCTACCAACGGCTGCATGCACGCTTGTGGCCACGATATGCATGCGACGGCGCTGCTCGGCGCGGCCCGTTTGCTCAAGGCCCGCGAGGCCGAGCTTGTGGAGGCCAACGCTACCGTCAAGTTGCTGTTCCAGCCGGGCGAGGAGACCTTTGAGGGAGCACGCGCTGCCATCGCCGACGGCTTGCTCGAGAACCCGCGCCCTCAGGCGGCCTTTGCCATGCATGTCAACAGCCAGTCGCCGCTTGGCCTGGTGCTCTACGGCAGCCCGGCGCTCTCGGGCGTGTACGGTTTTCGCATCACGCTTCAGGGCAAGGGCGGCCATGGCTCGAGCCCCGAGATTTGCATCGACCCCATCACAGCGGGCGTGCATGTGCATCTGGCGCTCCAGGAGCTCATCTCCCGCGAGGTGCCGGCGGCCAAGGAGGTCGCGCTTACCGTTGGCAAGTTCGCCGGTGGCTTGGCGGCCAACGTCATCCCCGACACCTGCGTGCTCGAGGGAACGCTGCGCGGCTTTGATGTTGAGCTCATGGCTCACCTAAAGACCCGCATCGCGGAGGTCGTTAACGGCGTTGCCACGACCTATCGTACGCCGGCGACCATCGAGACACTTTCGGATGTTCCGCCGCTTGTACTCGACAGCGATATGACTCAGGCGTCGCTTGGCTACGTGGGCGCAGTGCTGCCCAAGGCGGCTTTCTTGCCGCTTTTCCATGCCATGGCGAGTGAGGACTTCGCGCTTATCTCGAGCGAGATTCCGAGTGCGTACTTTACCGTGGGCGCGGCCGTAACCGACACGGACGAACACTTTGCCCAGCACCATCCCAAGGCACGTTTTAACGATGCCGAGCTGCCGCTCGGTGCTGCGGCTTATACCGCCGTCGCTTTGGGCTATATCGCCGACCACCGGTAGCATCCAACCTTGCCTTTCAAGCCTGCGGGCATGGCCGTAAGGCCTATG
>DXZV01000014.1:0-2622 GCA_019419485.1 Collinsella sp. | reverse complement strand
AAGGCAATCTTGGGCACTACCGGCGCCCGGCGCCGGCTATTCGTTTGTTAAATAAGGAGCAGTATGTCCCAGCAGCGTAAGTTCTTCCCCGGCTGGCTCGTGGTGACCTCCGGCTTCGTGATCATGGCCACGTGCTACACGATTTTCGTCAACTGCATGAGCCTGTTCCAGCCGCTGATCGTCAGCGACCTGGGCATTTCCCTTGCGCAGTACAACATCTCCAATGCCATCTCCACCGTGGTGAGCGTCGTGGGTTCGCTCGTTATCGGCCATGTTGCCGAT
Organism: Collinsella sp.; assembly: GCA_019419485.1. GTDB lineage: Bacteria > Actinomycetota > Coriobacteriia > Coriobacteriales > Coriobacteriaceae > Collinsella. The sequence continues at coordinate 2,340 of DXZV01000014.1, read as the reverse complement.
AAGGTGAGTGGCCGCATATTGGGCTCGCTCACCGTTATCGCTACCTCGGCGGTGCTTGCTGGCATGAGCTTTGTCGGTGAGCTGTGGCAGGTCTACGTGCTCTTTGCCGTTTCGGGCTCCTTTGCGAGCACCTGGATCGTGTGCTTGGCGTGCTCCGTGGTCATGCTCGTGTTCCTGCTGGTATCCGAGCCCATCGCCGCCAAGCTGCGCGCGAGCGTGGCGGGGGAGTAGGCGTCCGTCGCTCTTTTCTGTTCGTTCCGTTCTGTCCGTGGCCGCCTTGGAAGCCGAATGGATGCTCGTACCATCATTCGGTTTCCAAGGCGGCCACGGGCCTACGAAATGATCCCTATTCCTCCGTCCCCAAGGGATCACGTGATCCGAAGGGGACGGAGGAAAAGGGATCACAAACAGCGGCGGCGCGTCTGGTCGAACGAGTCCCCATACCCTCGTTCGGTCAGACGCGCCGCCGCTGTTTGTATTTGTGCCGTATAATGACCGTTACCTATGACGCGATACAAAAGAAAGGTGTTTGCCCATGCAGGCACAGAAGGCGGAGGGAACCCGCGACCTTATCGGCGCCGAGATGCGCGCCTGGCAAAAGATGCAGCAGATTGCGGCCGGCGTGTTCGAGCCGTTTGGTTTTAAACCCATCGAGACGCCCGCGATCGAGCAGGTGGACGTGTTTGTCCACGGTATCGGCCAGTCGACCGACGTCGTGCGCAAGGAAATGTTCCGCGTGTTCAGCGGTGCCAACCTGGAGCGCGTCTTTACCGAGGGCACCGATACCAAGCTTAAGCCCAAGCAGCGCCTGGCCCTTCGTCCCGAGGGCACGGCCGGTGTGGTGCGCGCCGTCGTGGAGAACAACCTAGTGCCCCAGGGCTCCACGCCGTTTAAGGCCTATTACGCCGAGGCCATGTTCCGTGGCGAGCGTCCCCAGAAGGGCCGCCTGCGCCAGTTCCACCAGGTGGGCATCGAGTGGCTCGGCGCTCCCGATCCGGCGGCAGACGCCGAGTGCATCATCATGCTCATGGAGTTTTACAAGCGCCTGGGCTTCGATCTTTCCAAGCTTCGTCTGCTCATTAACTCGATGGGCGACGCTCAGTGCCGTCCGGCTTACCGCGAGCAAGTCAAGCAGTTTATCCTCGATCACGCAGACGAGATGTGCGATGAGTGCCGCGAGCGCGCCGAGCTCAACCCGCTGCGTGCCTTTGACTGCAAGAACGACCACTGCCGCGAGATCATGGCCGAGGCTCCGCTGATGGGTGACAACCTGTGCGATGAGTGCCGCGAGCACTACGAGCAAGTCAAGCGCTATCTGGATGCCGCCGGTATCGAGTATGTCGAGGATCCCACCTTGGTGCGCGGCCTGGACTACTACACCCGTACTGTCTTTGAGGTCGAGGCCCCTGGCGCCGGCGTCGGCTCCATCGGCGGCGGCGGCCGCTACGATGGTCTCGTCGAGCTCGAGGGCGGCAAGCCCACGGCAGGCGTCGGCTTCGCCGTCGGTTTTGAGCGCGCCCTGCTGGCCCTGCAGGCCTTTGGCAGCGACCTGGGTGCCGAGGAGGTCCCGTGCGTCTACGTCGCCAATGCCGGCAAGGAGCTGCGTCAGAACGTCTTTACCATTACGCAGCAGCTTCGCGCCGCAGGGATTGTGACCGAGGCCGACTATCAGGGCCGTTCGCTCAAGGCCCAGTTTAAGCAGGCCGATAAGGTAGGCGCCAAGCTCATCCTGGTCCTGGGCGGCGACGAGCTTGCCGCCGGCAAGGTCAAGGTGCGCGACATGCAGAGCCATGACGAGGTTCTCGTCGATCTGGCCAACGTCGTCGAGGCGGTTCGCGAGCGTCTGTAGCGCATGATTTTTGAGCTGCGGACCCGCTAACATGTCCCGCTCGCGACGAGCTATTGTTACGGGGGTGTTTCGCATTTATGCGGAATGCCCTCGCTTGCATATGCCGCCCACCGAGAAATACGACCATTTGGGGCAAAAACCCTTGCAATGCAGAAAATACTTTTGTGTGGTAAAGCGCAATCAGTGTCGAAAGTATTTCTCAAGCGCCTATAATGAATACCACATGTTACGTGCATAGAAGGAGGAATGGGAGGAAACGTGGCTGAGAACCTAAGCAACCAGTCTGTACCCGAAGCCGCGGCGCGCGTCGCTGCCGTGGTCAACCGCCTCGTTAACCGAATCGGCTCGAATGCCGAGTCCAGGGAGCGTCTCGCCGAGATCGAGATCCCCGAGGAGCTGCGCGATAATCTGGCGCTGTTCCTGCGCCTGGAACGTCGTGTGCTTAGCGAGTATGATCCCGAGATCGCGGACCTGTTCGACAAGATTTTGAC
>DXZV01000139.1 GCA_019419485.1 Collinsella sp. | reverse complement strand
TTCGTGCGCTCTGCTATTATTCCCCTTACCCCTGCGGGTAGGGGTGTTTGTTGCCCAGATTCGAATTGGTCGATTCAGACCACTTGGATATTGAAGGGATGGCGGTTAGTGGTTAAGGCACTCAAGATTGAGATATTCGTGCTATGCATGATTGTTCTTATCGGGCTTGCCGTGCGAAGTCGTCGCTCCTTGTTCTCGAGCACCCAGCAGCTATTGTTTAGCATGCTTGGCTACACCTCTGCCGCGTACATATTATTCGATATGATCTGGACGCTTTCGGACGGTGTGGACGGCACGTTGGGCATTGCTGCCAACTGGATTTCCAACGCGGTTTCGTTTTCGCTCTTTGCTATCGCGTGCCTCATTTGGTTTATCTATTCCGAGACGGTGCAGGGTTCTCGCCTTTTGACCTCGCGCTATAGGGTGGTGCTTGTAGCGTTGCCTACGGCTCTGGTGGTCGTGCTGGCGTTTACCAGTTACTGGACGCACGCCCTGTTCTATATCGATTCGCAGGGTGTGTATCGTCGCGGCTTTGCCTATATGATCCAGCCCATCGTCAGCTACTGTTACGTTATACATACGTCCCTGCATGCGTTTGTGCAATCTCGCAGGGTCGAGAGTCTGCAGATGAAGGCCATCTATCGAACCTTGGCATTTTCGCCATTCCGGCCCTGGTGGGCGGTACCTTTCAGGTCGTATACTCGGTGCCCGGCCTTTGTGTCGGCATAATGATTAGCATGTTGCTGCTCTATATCATCTACCAGGAGCAGCTCATCTCGACCGACCCGTTGACTGGCCTCAACAATCGCAACCGTTTTGAGACCTATATGCTGTCGCTCTTCTCAAATGTGAATCAGGCCGAAGACGTGTATCTGCTTATGATGGACGCCGACGGCTTTAAGCAGATTAACGATCGCTACGGACATGTGGAGGGCGACCATGCTCTTCAGGTCATATCCGCTGCGCTCAAAGAGGTCTGCTCGGCGTCTGGTGGCTTTATCGCGCGTTATGGCGGCGATGAGTTCGTGGTGCTTCAAAAGGCGACGGCGGAGCAGGATATCATGCATCTGTGCACGACAATCAACGACGAGCTCGCGCGCGCTGAGGTTCCGTATCTGTTGCGGATGTCCATCGGCTACGCACGTGTTGGTGATGGCGTCGATACCTGGCAAGACTTGCTTCGCACTGCCGACGCGGAGCTCTACCGCGTCAAGGCCGAGAAAAAGAAAGCCGGCGTCCAGATACGCTAGAAAAAAGGGGCGCACGACCGTTGTGATGGTCGTGCGCCCCTTTTGCGTTTGCGGGGGCCTCTGGCCATAATGGTCAGGCGCGTTGCGGCAAGACGGGCGTCTGCCGCCGCGACTCGGTACGAAATCTACGAGAACCAGTGCACCCCATTAAGCTAAAGTGTGCGAACACCCTCCCTAAAAAGGTGAGCTCGCTAGGCTTTTTTGGGTTTGTTGACGATGATGATGCCGCCGCAGACCAACAGCAGGGCAACAAGTACGGTAACGGGGCTCGTGCCAGCGCCCTCGCCGAGCAGCAGTGCGCTCAACAGCACGCCAAAGACCGGGTTCATAAAGCCAAAGACCGAAACGCGGCTGACGGGGTTGACGGCGAGCAGGCGGGACCACAGCGAGTACGCGACGGCGGAAATGAGTGCCATATAAATGATGAGCGCGATGGCGGGGGCGATTTCGGTGGGGGACAACGTGCCGCCCATCAAAAACCCGATGGCGGTAAGGACCACGCCACCGACTAAAAACTGCCAGCCGGCGAGCAAGACGCCGTCATGCTCGCGCGAGAAGATGCCAATGAGGCAGGTCGACAGGGCGCCCGCAACAGTGGAAGCCAAGATAAATCCCTCACCGTCGAGCGTAAAGCCAAAGGTGCCATCCGCGCCCGAAAGGTTGACGAGCGCGACGCCGGCAAAGCCCAGCACACAGCCAAGCACCTTGGGCGTATTGAGCCTCTCGGTGTGAAATGCCAGGGCGGCAAAGAGGATTGCGAGGAAGTTGGCGCTGGCCTCGATGATGGAACTCGACATTGCGCTGGCGCGCGAGAGTCCAAGGTAGAAAAAGAAGTACTGCCCGATAGTCTGGAAGAGCGACAAGATAAAGATGGGCTTGATGTCGCGAGCCTGCGGAATGAGGGGATGGCGCTGAGCCGCGCTCATCCCAACGATAACCAGGGCGCCGGCAAGCGTAAAGCGCAAACCTGCAAAGAGCAGCTGTGAGGCGCTATCGTGCGCGGGGATGCCAAAGAGCCCGTAACCGATCTTGATGCAGGGGAAAGCCGATCCCCAGAGCGCACAGCAGACGAGGCAGCCCAGGATGAGTCCGGGCAGGGTGGCGAGATACGGCTTGCGGCTTTCCATGATGTCCTTCCTGTATGCGCGAAGCAAAAAAGAACCCGCCACCGGGCGTGCCGGTGGCGGGTGTTGTTACCCGAGGGGATTGTACCCGATGGGGAAGCTTTAAGCGAAGTAGGCTACGCCGCTCTCAAAGATCGGCATGAACTTATCGCCGGGGACATGTTCGGGCACGTTGCGGTACAGGTTGTCGCCGCGACGCTCGGCATGGCCCATCTTGCCCAGGACGCGGCCGTCGGGGCTCGTGATGCCCTCGATGGCGAGTGCGGAGCCGTTGGGGTTGACGGAAAGATCCATGCTGGGCTTGCCGTCCTCGCCCACGTACTGCGTGGCGACCTGGCCGTTGGCGATGAGCTGGGCGAGCACCTCGTCGTTGGCGACAAAGCGGCCCTCGCCGTGGCTGATGGCGACGGTGTAGGGGTCGTCGAGGCTACACTGCGACAGCCACGGGGACAGGTTGGACGAGATACGGGTGCGCACCAGACGGCTCTGATGGCGACCGATGGTGTTAAAGGTCAGCGTGGGTGCATCCGGCGTGGCGTCGACGATGTCGCCATAGGGCACCAGGCCGAGCTTGACCAGGGCCTGGAAGCCGTTGCAGATGCCCAGCATCAGGCCATCGCGGGCCTTGAGCAGGTCGCGGACTGCCTCGGTGACCTCGGGAGCGCGGAAGAACGCCGTGATGAACTTGGCGGAGCCGTCGGGCTCGTCACCGCCCGAGAAGCCGCCGGGGATCATGACGATCTGGCTTGCACGGATGCGGCGGGCAAGCTCGTGGGTGCTCTCGGCGACGGCCTCGGGCGTGAGGTTGTTGATCACGAAGGTATCGGCCTCGGCACCGGCGGCGCGGAAAGCGCGGGCACTATCGTACTCGCAGTTGTTGCCGGGGAACACGGGGATAATCACGCGCGGACGGGCGATCTTGGCGCCGCCGTACACGTGGATGTCCTTGGCGCGGAAGTCGATGGCCTCGACCTCGGGGGTCTCGCCGGCGCTGCGGTAGGCGAAGACGCCCTCGATGCCGCTCTCCCAGGCCTCCTGGAGCTCGGCGAGCTCGATGACCTCGGAGCCGGTGTCGATGACATAGCCCTCGACGGTGGTGCCCAGGGGCTCGACGACAACGCCGTCGGCGACCTCGGGCAGCTCGGCATCCTCGGCGAGCTCGACGATAAAGCTGCCGTAGAGCGGGGTGAAGAGACTCTCCACGTCTACATCCTCGGCAAGCTCGATACCGATCTGGTTACCGACGCACATCTTAAAGAGGCTCTCGGCGCCGCAGCCGTAGCCGGGCGTGGAGATGGCCAGGGCGTTGCCGGTAGCAGTGAGCGCCTCGACGGCGTCAAACGCGGCGAGCAGCTGCTGAGCATCGGGGCGGTAGTCCTCGCCATAGGTGGCGGGGGCGATGCGGACGACGCGGTGCGTGAGGCCCTTGAACTCGGGCGAGACGGCGCGGGCGGCCTTGCCCACGGCAACGGCGAAGCTGATCAGGGTCGGCGGAACGTTGAGCTCGCCGGCCTCGTCCTCAAACGAGCCGCTCATGGAGTCCTTACCGCCGATGGCGCCGGCACCCAGGTCGACCTGGGCCATAAGGGCGCCCAGGACGGCAGCCATGGGCTTTCCCCAGCGCTCTGCCTCGGTGCGCAGACGCTCAAAGTATTCCTGGAAGGAGAGGTAGGCGCGCTTGTGCTCAAAGCCGGCGGCAACGAGCTTGGCGATGGACTCGACCACGGACAGGTAGGCGCCCGCAAACTGGTCGGCTTCCATCAGGTAGGGGTTGAAGCCCCATGCCATGGCGCTTGCCGTGGTGGTCTCGCCGTCCACGGGGAACTTGGCGACCATGGCAGAGCTGGGGGTGAGTTGCGTCTTGCCGCCAAAGGGCATGAGCACGGTCGCGGCGCCGATGGTGGAGTCGAAGCGCTCGGAAAGGCCCTTGTTGGAGGCGACGTTAAGATCGGTGACGAGCGAGGTCATGCGCTCGGCAAGCGTGGTACCGGCCCAGCTGGGCTGCCACACGCTGCGGGCGCAGACGTGGGCGACCTGGTGTTTGGGCGCACCGTTGGAGTTGAGGAACTCGCGGGACAGATCGACGATGGCGACGCCGTTCCAGGCCATGCGCATGCGCGGCTCGGCGGTAACCTCGGCGATGACGGTTGCCTCCAGGTTCTCCTCGGCGGCGTAGCCCATGAACTCCTCGACGTCACCGTCGGCGACGGCGCAAGCCATGCGCTCCTGGGACTCGGAAATGGCGAGCTCGGTGCCATCCAGGCCGTCGTACTTCTTGGTCACGGTGTCAAGGTCGACATACAGGCCGTCGGCAAGCTCACCCACGGCGACCGAGACGCCGCCGGCGCCAAAGTCGTTGCAGCGCTTGATCAGACGGCAGGCGTCGCCGCGGCGGAACAGACGCTGCAGCTTGCGCTCGACCGGGGCGTTGCCCTTCTGGACCTCGGCACCCGAGGTCTCGATGGACTCGGTGTTCTGGGTCTTTGAGGAGCCGGTGGCGCCACCGATGCCGTCACGGC
>DXZV01000138.1 GCA_019419485.1 Collinsella sp. | reverse complement strand
ATGTTGTCGAGCAGTTCGAGTGCAACCGCCACAAAGATGTTCTCATCGTCGGTCGGATGAGGCAGCCGGCGCTGTGCCGTACGCCCGCTGCCATACGAATACTTAAGCTTGAGCGTTACCGTGCCGCCCGTCAGTCCCTGACGGCGCAGGCGGCGTCCAACCGACTCACCCAGCAGCGCAATCGCCGCTTCGATGTCCCCGCGCTCAGTCAAATCTTTCGCAAAGGTGCGTTCATTGCTGACCGACTTGATCTTGCGCTCTTCATCGAGACTCGTGACTTCGGAGATTTCAAGTCCCAGCGCACGCTGACGCATACGTTCGCCGTTGACGCCAAAAATAGAGGCCAAGGTGGATTCCGGCGCGCGTGACAGCTCGCCGAGCGTGTAGATGCGCATACGGCGCAGTCGCTCCTCGGCCGAGCGCCCGATGCCGCTCATGGCAGATACCGGCAGCGCGGCCAAAAAGCGCTGCTCGGTTCCGGGGCGCACGATGGTCAGCCCAAACGGCTTATCCCGCTCGCTTGCGATCTTTGCGACCGTCTTGTTGCAGCCCACGCCAATGGAGCACGTCACTCCCAGCGCTGCCACACGGTCGCTTATACGCCGTGCAACCAGCAGTGGGTCCTCGGGCGCAAAGCGACCCGGTGTGATATCGATAAAGGCTTCGTCGATGGATACGCGCTCAACGCGCGGCGTCTCCTCGGCAAGAATCGCCATGACCTGCGCGCTCACCTCGCGGTAGCGATCAAAGTGCCCGTGCGTCCAAATGGCTTGCGGGCACAAGCGCCGCGCCTCGGCCGAGGCCATGGCAGAGCGCACGCCAAAGCGACGTGCCTCATACGAACACGTGGACACGACGCCACGCGAATCGGCGTCTCCGCCCACGATGAGCGGCTTTCCGCGCCATTCGGGATGATCGAGCATCTCCACGCTCGCAAAAAACGCATCGAGGTCCATGAGGCCCACCGCCGGACCCGTCCAGGGAGGTGGCGTGACGCCCATGGCATCCTTATAACCGTATGTATGTTCGCGTCTTTCCATGTCATGAGTATACCGCGCAGCTCATGTGGGGTGCGTGTATGTGCTTGCAAATCCCGAATTCTTGTCTAAGATATGGATTTGCCCTCGACTACACCGAAGAAGTTGGTCTCACGGACTTCACCTGCCCGCGTCGATGGCGTATTATATTCAACTGTTTGTTTGTAGTTGCAGCCTAAAGCTGCTTGGTTGGAGGAGTTTCCTTTGGCAGTCAAGATTCGCCTTGCTCGTCACGGCGCTAAGAAGCGTCCGTACTACCGTGTCGTCGTCGCCGATTCCCGCGCCCCGCGTGACGGTCGTATCATCGAGGAGGTTGGCCGCTACAACCCGATGACCGCCCCCAAGACCATCAACCTCGACCTCGAGAAGATCGCCGACTGGCAGTCCAAGGGCGCTCAGCTCACCGACGCCGTCGCCGCTCTGGTCAAGGCCGCCAACGAGGGCGAGAAGACCGAGACCGTCGTCAAGAAGTCCAAGAAGCAGCTCGCCAAAGAGGCCGAGGCCGCTAAGGCTGCCGCTGAGGCCGCTGAGGGCGCCGAGGAGTAAATCGTGCCTGAGGTTGACGCTGCACAGCTCGAGGGTGAGGCAATGCTCTCAGATCGCATCGCCGATCTCGTCGAATATCTCGTTGTTCAGATCGTCGACGACCCGGATTCCGTGAGCCTTGAGGTCATCGATGGTGACGACACCTCTACGATCGAGGTTTCGGTCGCCGAGGATGACGTCGCTAAGGTCATCGGCCGTCGTGGCCGTACCATCAAGGCCATTCGCACGCTCGCCCGTGCACTGGCCGCTCGCCTCGACACTGCAGTCGAGGTAGAGGTTCTGGGCTAGGACCTTGAGGTCCCAGTACAAAAACATCGCCCGTGTGGTCAAGCCGCACGGAAGGAAGGGGGAGGTCCTCGCGCAGCCGCTGCGGGGGCTTCCTTCTGTATTGACGCCGGGTATGCGCGTCGCCCTGACGCCGCCGGCGCTCAAGCGCGACCGCTTTTGCACGGTCGTGTCCGTCACCGATACGGGCGATGGCGATCTGGTCTCGTTTGAGGGCATTGACGACTTGACGGCCGCCGAGGGCATCACGGGATGCTATGTGCTGGCAAATCGTGACGACTTTGAGCTCGATTCGCTCGACGCCGCCTATACCGACCTGATGGGTCGCGAGGTGGTCGACGAGCGCTTCGGTTCGCTCGGCACGATCGTCGAGATCATGTCGACGCCCGCTAACGATGTTTGGGTTGTCGAGGGTGATCGGTACGGCGAGGTGCTGATTCCCGTGATCGAGCAGGTTGTGTTCGATCTTCCCGACACAGGAACAATTTCCGTCCACGTTATGGACGGCCTGATCGATATGGACAAGTAGGGAGGACAACATGCTGATTGAGACCCTTTCGGTCTTTCCCGAGATGTTTGAGCCCGTCATGTCCACATCGATTTTGGGCCGCGCCCGCAAGGCCGGCCTTTTTGATTTTAAGGCGTATAACCTGCGCGACTGGACGCACGACCGCCATCGTACCGTCGATGACGAGCCGTACGGCGGCGGGCAGGGCATGCTCATGAAGGTCGAGCCTATTGCCGAGGCCATCGAGGCTATTAGCTCCGAGGGTCCCAAGCCCACCGTGGTGTTCTTTACGCCCTGTGGCGAGCCCTTTACGCAGCATGTGGCCGAGCGCCTGCTCAAAAGCGAGCGCCTGCTGTTTGTGTGCAGCCGCTACGAGGGCGTCGACGAGCGTGCGTATGCGTATGCCGATGAGCGCCTGTCGATCGGCGACTACGTGCTCACGGGCGGCGAGCTGCCCGCTATGGTGGTGGCTGATGCCGTCGTACGCCTGATCCCCGGCGCCCTTGGTGACGAGATGAGCAACGTGGACGAGTCGTTCTCGACCGCCGAGGACGGAGGCCTGCTCGAGTATGCGCAGTACACCCGCCCTGCCGAGTTCAACGGCGAGGGCGTGCCGCCGGTGCTCGTGAGCGGCGACCATGCCAAGGTTGACGCCTGGCGCCGTAAGAATGCCATCGAGCGCACCTGCCGCTGGCGTCCCGACCTGATCGAGACGGCGCGGCTCACGCCCCAGGAGCGCGCATACGCGCAGGTGATCCTTGACGCTTCGTATTCGCAGAGCGAGGAGTGAGTATGGTTCCTACGCAACATTCCGCGTTGAGGGGCGCTTTTGAGTGGATCGCGGTCATCGCGATCGCACTGGTCGCCACCTTCTTGATTCGCTCGTTTGTGGTCGAGCCCTTTGTAGTGCCCACCGGCTCCATGGAGGACACGATCGAGATCGGCGACCAGATCCTGGCACAAAAGGTGAGCCTCGAGCTCGGTCAGCCCGTCAAACAGGGCGATATCGTGGTGTTCCACAACCCCGATGCCACTTCCGAGCATGATGTTCTTGTCAAGCGTGTTATTGCCACGGCCGGCCAGACGGTCGACCTGCAGGACGGCAAGGTCGTCGTCGACGGCCAGGCGCTCGATGAGGACTATACGACCGGCATGAGTTGGCCGCTTTCGGTCCAAGCGCCTGGCGCCCAGGTGAGTTATCCCTACACCGTTCCCGACGGGTGCGTGTGGGTGATGGGCGACAACCGCGAAAACTCTGCCGACTCGCGCTACTTTGGTCCCGTCGATCGCTCTGATTTGATCGCTGTGGCGCTTGTGCGCTACTGGCCGCTCAACCGCATCGGCGCTATCGACTAAAAACCGCTATAGTACAGTACCTAACCGTGTAATCGTTTCGACGAGGGGATATTAGAGGCATGAACGCTTCATCGCTTTCCTTCCAAGACATCATCCTGCGCCTCCAGCAGTACTGGGGCGAGCAGGGCTGCGTCATTATGCAGCCCTATGACTCCGAGGTCGGTGCCGGTACCTTCCATACCGCGACCACGCTGCGCTCGCTCGGTCCCGCCGAATGGCGCACCTGCTATGCGCAGCCCTGCCGCCGTCCCGCCGACGGCCGCTACGGCGAGAACCCTAACCGCATGCAGCACTACTATCAGTTCCAGGTGCTCATTAAGCCCTCTCCGGTTAATGCTCAGGAGCTTTACCTGGGGTCTCTTGCTGCCATTGGCCTGGACCCCAACGACCATGACGTCCGTTTTGTCGAGGACGACTGGGAGAGCCCGACGCTGGGCGCCTGGGGCCTTGGCTGGGAGGTCTGGCTCAACGGCATGGAGGTCACGCAGTTTACGTACTTCCAGCAGGTGGGCGGTATCGAGGTCGACCCCGTGCCCGTCGAGATCACCTATGGCCTGGAGCGTATCGCCATGTACGCTCAGGGCGTCAACTCGGTCTACGATCTGGTGTGGAGCTATCTGCCCGACGGCACGCCCATGACCTACGGCGACGTGTTCCTCGAGAACGAGCGCGAGTTCAGTGCCTATAACTTTGAGGTCGCCAACGTCGAGATGATGCGTCAGAAGTTTGACGACTACGAGGCCGAGTGCCATTCCTGCCTGGAGCGCAAGCTGCCGTTGCCGGCGTACGACTGTGTCATGAAGTGCAGCCACGCCTTCAACCTGCTCGATGCCCGCGGCGCCCTGTCCGCAGTCGAGCGTGCCAACTACATCCTGCGCGTCCGCGCCGTCGCCAAGGCGTGCTGCGAGGCCTATATGGCCGAGGTCGCCGGAGTCAACGAGAATGCCGACCAGGAAGGCGAGGTGGCGTAAGCCATGGCAGACGCTAAGGATTTCCTGTTTGAGATCGGTACGGAGGAAATGCCCTCTGCACCGCTGAACAATGCCGTCAAGCAGCTTGGCACCATGATCGCCAAGGGTCTCGACGAGGCCGGTCTGGCCCACGGCGAGGTCCGCGTGATCTCGAGCCCGCGTCGCCTGGCTGCGCTCGTTGCCGACGTTTCCACCGCGACCGATGAGGTTCACGAGGTC
>DXZV01000137.1 GCA_019419485.1 Collinsella sp. | reverse complement strand
TTCCTTGTAGCCCGCGAGCAGCCCCAATACGGAAAGCGCCATATCCGGACGGCCGCCGGTGGCGCAGGTCGCAACCACTTCAGCACCCGGCCAGCGACGACGGACCGAATCGAGCGCCAGCGCCAGATCGGTATAGTCCTTGTACGGGTCGTGGCGCTCAACTTCAAAGTCGGTAGCAGCATCGACCAGCGCGCGGCCGGCGTCACTCACCGTGTCAGCATCCCCCACATAAACGTCGCAGCCCAGTCCCGCGCCCAGCAGCGCATCCAACCCGCGGTCCACGGCGACAACGTGGTCGCACTTCCCCGCCAGCTGACGTAGCAGATCCGCGCTCGCTACCACGGGCGAGCCGCAGACCACCAATACCTTGCAAGCCACAGCTCTCGCCTATCCCTCAAACGAAAGCACGCGGGCCAAATCAAGGTCCTCATAGCTATCGATAAAGATGTCGCAGTTGTCGCGAACCTCGTCGCGCTCCATGCGTCCGTGTGGATCATAAATGCCCACGCGCTTAAAGCCGGCAGTGCAAGAGCTCTTAAGGCCAAAGACCGCGTCCTCAAACACCCATGCGCGGTCAAACTGGTACCCATGGCGCTCCTCCAGACGGCGCAGCGCCAGCTCGTACACATCGGGGAACTGCTTGGAGCGCCCCGCCTCGCCCGTCGTGGTAACAAACTCCATGTAGGCGTCGAGCCCGGCACCAGCGAGCGCAGACTGCACCAGCTCGGCCGGCGTGGACGTAGCCACGCACATGGCAATGCCTGCCGCCTTCGCCTGCTCCAAAAACGCCAGGAGCCCCTCGCGCGGCGGCACCTTGGAGTAGCCATCGATCAGGATGTCGCTAAGCTCGCGATACAGCTCCTCGCCATTCGCGCCAATGCCCCACGTGTCGTGGTAGGCCTGGCACTCGTCCTCAAGCGACAAATGCTCAAATTGGGCAAAATCATCGACCGTCACGTCGACACCATGGTGGTGCAATAACTCTGGCTGAGCATAAGCCCAAACGGGGGTGCTATTAACCAGTGTGCCGTCGCAATCGAAAATAAAAGCGACATTGGGAGCGGCGGTCTGGGACATATACGAACCTTTCAATGTCAAATGGTAAACATCCTGCTAAAAACGTTTTACCAAACGTCAGACTAACAATCTTGAAACCCTAATTGGTAAAACTGTCAAGAGTTTTACCATCGCAATTCTGCCAGTGGTCTAAACATGGCGCTCGCCGATTAAACACCGCCCTAAAACCACTTTCCTTCATAAAAGTAACGTACAGGTGTTATCGTAGTTTCTGCCGAAAGTTCCACCGAGCACGCGAGGTGGAACGAATCATAGAACTATCGCCGTCCCTTCGATTCGTGCAGCCTTGGATCTTTCGCATCTAGTCACCAAGGCAACACGCTGCCGCGTCATGATGGGATCAAACGTGAGCGATACAAAGCTAAAGCCAGCAACTAAAAAGCCCGCCGCCCGCAAGCCGGCTCCGCACGCACCGGAGCTCACCAAGGACGATGTCTATCTGTTTGGCATTGGTACGTGGGAGCGCAGCTGGGAAAAGATGGGCGCGCACCCCGACACGCAGAACCGTACGCGCGGCTGGCGCTTTTGCGTTTGGGCGCCCGATGTAAAGAGTGTCCACGTCATTGGCGAATTTAACGACTGGAATGAGGAAGCCAACCCGCTGGTGCCCGTGCATACGAGCGCCATTTGGGAAGGCTTTATTCCTGGTGCTGAGCAGGGCCAGCTCTATAAGTACCTTATCGAGACCAACGAGGGCGAAAAGCTCTACAAGGCCGATCCGTATGCCTTTAAGGCCGAGTGCCCTCCGGGAACAGCGAGCGTGCTGTGGACCATCGACGACTACCAGTGGAACGATGCCGCATGGCTCAAGCGCCGCGCCAGCCATAACCACATGTCGCAGCCGCTTAACATCTACGAGGTGCATATTGGCTCGTGGAAGCGTCACGGCGATGCGCCGCAGGGCGAGCCGGACGAGTACGGCAACTACCCCGGCCCCATGGATCCCTTCCCCGCGCAGCGCGGCGAGTTCTATACCTACGACGACCTGTCGGTGGAGCTCGTGGACTACGTGCGCGACATGGGCTACACGCATATCGAGGTCATGCCGCTTATGGAGCATCCCTTCGATGGCTCCTGGGGCTACCAGACGACCGGTTACTACGCCGCCACGTCGCGCTACGGCAACCCGCAGCAGCTCATGCACTTTATCGATGCGTGCCACGAGGCGGGCATTGGCGTGATCATGGACTGGGTGCCCGGTGGTTTTTGCGCCGACTCCCACGGCCTCGCCACCTTTAACGGCCACATGCTGTTTGAGCACGAGATTCACCCCAACTGGGGCACGCATAAGTTCGATTTCGCCCGTGGCGAGGTCCGCTCCTTCCTGGTCTCCAACGTGCTGTATTGGCTCGAGAACTTCCACGTGGACGGCATTCGCATGGATGGCGTGTCCAGCATGCTGTACCTCAACTTTGGCATTGACGATCCCGGCCAAAAGAAGTTCAACAAGTACGGTACCGAGGAGGACCTGGACGCCAGCGCGTTTATCCGTCAGGTCAACTGCGCCGTGGAGGCACACTACCCCGACGTGATGATGATGGCCGAGGAATCCACTGCGTGGCCGCTCGTGACCTACCCGCCGCAGGACGGCGGCCTGGGATTCCACTACAAGTGGGACATGGGCTGGATGAACGACACCCTGCACTACATGCAGACCGATTTTCCGTGGCGCCCCGGCAACCACGGGCTGCTCACGTTCTCCATCATGTACGCCTTTACCGAGAACTTTATCTGCCCGCTTAGCCACGACGAGGTCGTGCATGGCAAGTGCTCGCTGATCGGCCGCATGCCGGGCGACTGGTGGCGCCAGTTCGCCGGCCTGCGCACGCTGGCTTTCTACCAGATGACGCACCCCGGTGCCAAGCTCAACTTTATGGGCAACGAGATCGGCCAGTTTATTGAGTGGCGCTACTACGAGTCCATCCAGTGGTTCCTGACCGAGGAGTACGAGACCCACCGTCATCATCAGGCGTTTATCAAGGCGCTCAACCACCTGTACACCGCCGAGCCCGCCCTGTACGAGCGCGGCTACACCGACGACGGCTTTACCTGGATCGATGCGGACAACTCCAAGCAGTCCATCGTGAGCTTTGTGCGTCAGGGCGAGGACGTTGACGACGATCTGGTGATCCTGATCAACTTTGACCCGGCGAGCTACGAGAGTTTCCGCGTGGGCGTGCCGCGCGAGGGCGACTGGGAGGTCATCTTCGATTCCGACCGTCCCGAGTTTGGCGGCAGCGGTTATGCCGGCGAAGAGCCCTACACCTGCTCGAGCGAGCCCTATCCCTGGAACGGGCAGATGGACTCCATTGAGATTAAGGTGCCCGGTCTGGCAGGCGTGGTGCTTAAGCGCCGCGGTCCCAGCAGCTATAAGCCGCCCGTGGTCGAGGAGCCCAAGGCTGCGCCCAAAAAGCGTATGTCTTCGGTGAAGCCCAAGCCTGCGGCTGCCAAGAAGGCTCCGGCTAAGGCCAAGGCTACGACGACCAAGGCCAAGGCTGCCGCAAAGCCCGCTGCTAAGGCCGCAGCCAAGAAACCGGCTGCCAAAAAGGCCGCTACCAAGACCAAGTCTGCTTCTGTTAAGCCGTCTGCCAAGGATGCGTAACAAAACCGTTACAGCTGTAATTACCCGCCCCGACGAGGCGTAGGATACAAGTCATAACCGTTCCGGGAGAAACATCCCCGGGGGAAAGGAACGTATGAATAAGATCTTCGACAACAAGCAGGAGTTTACCGAGCTCTATCGCGATGCCGTCATGAGCATCAGCGGCAAGAGCGTCGAGGCCGCCAGCGACCTCGACCGCTTTAACGCCCTGGCCAAGCTCGTGGCCGAGAAGGCGCGCACCGTTGCCACCAAGAGTGATGCCCGTGTGACCGCCGAGGGCAAGAAGCGCGTGTACTACTTCTCGATCGAGTTTTTGATCGGCCGACTGCTCGACAACTACCTGCTCAACTTTGGCGTGCGCGACATGGTCGCCGAGGCGCTCGACGACATGGGCTTCGACCTGTCCGTCATCGAGAACCAGGAGCCCGATCCGGCCCTGGGCAACGGTGGCCTGGGTCGTCTGGCCGCTTGCTTCTTGGATTCCATGGCAGCCGAGGGCATTGCCGGCTACGGCAACGGCATGCGCTACCGTTACGGCCTGTTTAAGCAGGAGATCGTCAACGGCAGCCAGGTTGAGGCCACCGACGAGTGGCTCACCCACGGCTATCCCTGGGAGGTCCGCCGTCAGGACAAGGCCGTGACCATCAAGTTTGGTGGCCGCGTTGAGGGCTTTGAGGAGGACGGCCGCACGTTCTATCGCACGGTGGACACGCAGGACATCCTGGCCGTCCCCTACGATATCCCCGTTGTGGGCTATGCCGGCGAGACCGTCAACAAGCTGCGCGTCTGGGCCGCCGAGCCGGTCGAGGAGCACTTCGATCTGGAGGCCTTCAACCGCGGTGACTACGCCCTGGCCGATGCCGAGCGCGCCGAGGCCGAGGCCATCAGCGCCATCCTCTACCCCAACGACGCCGGCGAGCACGGCCGTCTGCTGCGCCTAAAGCAGGAGTACCTGTTTGTTTCGGCCGGCATCTACAGCCTGCTCGACACCTTTGAGAAGGAGCACGGCGAAAACTGGGAGCTGCTGCCGCAGTTTGTAGCCATCCACACCAACGATACCCACCCTGCCATGTGCGGCCCCGAGCTCATGCGCATCCTCATCGACGAGAAGAAGCTCGAGTGGGATGACGCCTGGAACATCGTGACGCAGGTCGTGAGCTACACCAACCACACCATCCTGCCCGAGGCCTTGGAGAAGTGGCCTATCGGCACGTTCTCCAAGCTCCTCCCCCGCGTGTACCAGATCATCGA
>DXZV01000136.1 GCA_019419485.1 Collinsella sp. | reverse complement strand
GCGGGACGGCGACGGCGATGGCGGCGGTAACGGCCTTGGCCGAATCGGTGGCGCCACCGTTGAGGGCGAGCACCATGATGATCGAAGAAGCGACCGAGGCCAGAGCGGCGTCAGGCGCGACGGCGGCGCCGACGTTAGCCCAGCCAAGGGCCATCATCTGGAGCGAACCGCCCAGGAGGATGCCCTCCTGAAGGTGACCGGTTACGAGACCGATAAGCGTGCATGCCACGAGCGGCTGATGGAACTGGAACTCATCCAGAATGCCTTCCATACCGGCAAGCAACGCGACAATCGCAACAAGCAGAATAGTGATTGCAGACATGTATCGGACCCTCCTTTACTATGCTTGAGCGGCCAGTTCGGCCTTAGCTTTCTTCAACATGGCGTCGAGATCCTCGGAGGAATCCGAAGGAACCTTGCGGACCTCGAACTTGACGCCCTTGGCCTTGAGAGCCTCGATGGTCTTGACATCGTCATCGCCCATAGCGACAGCGTTGGTGACGACGACCCTGCCCTTGGAGTGGGCCATGGAACCGATGTTGGCTTCCTTGATGTCGACGCCGGCCTCGATGGCCCTGAGCAGATCCTGCGGGTTCTCGAACAGCAGCATCGCCTTGGTGTCGCCAAAGCGCGTGTCCTTGACGACCTCGGCCATCTTCTTGATAGGCACGACGTTGGCGTGGACTCCCGGAGGGGCAGCCTGCTCGATCATGGTCTTGCGGAGCTCGTCGTGAGCAACGCCGTCGGAGACCACGATGATGCGGTTGGGGTTGATCTGCTTGGTCCACGTGGTGGCCACCTGACCATGCAGCAGACGCGTGTCGATACGGACGTGGGCGATCTTGATGTGCCCATCGCCGATGACCGTTCCCGGAGGAATGGCACCCGCAGGAGCAGCGGCGGCCGCAGCCGGCTTCTTCTCCTCGGGCTCCAGAGACTCGGGCTTGACGCGCACGCCGGCCTTAGCCTCAGTCACGAGATGTTTTGCGATCGCATGTGCAGTGTTCTTTGCGTCAAAGCGCTGCGAATATGCCTCGATGAGCATAGGCAGGTTGACACCGGTGACGATAGCCCAGGAATCATGGCCCTCGATGAGACCGCTGATCTGGTTGAAGGGCGTGCCGCCCCACAGATCAACGAGGAAGAGCACCTGCTCCTGGTCCTCGAAGGAAGCAACTGCTTCCTCGACCTTGGCTCGGAAGTCGTCGGGGCCCATGCTCGGCTCGAGCGAGACCACGGCTACAGACGGCTGATCGCCAAAGACCATCGAGCCCGTCTGCTTGATTCCAGCCGCCAAGTCACCATGGCTAGCAAGAACAATACTTACCATCACATAACCTCCTTTTTGTCTACGTAATTCCTACACGACAGTTATGGAGTATAGCTGCAAATACAGCAGAATTGTTTGAAAAACTGCAAAAGGTAGCATTATTTGTTTAAACGTCTTGTTTTGTTACAAGCTGATTACATTCCAGTATTTTGGCTGATTTGCTGCTGAGGATTGATAGCTGATCTATTTACATGACCGAATTGAGCACGCTGTTCATTATTGCCGGTTTTAAACAGACACAAATGTGCTCGGGTTGAGGCTATTTCATTTAAACAGATGGTGCTTGACTAATGGTAAGAAATATGCTCTAGCAAAGTAGTCGTTAGGGACGTTCTTTAATGACTAGTCGTTTAAGAACGTCCCCAACGACTAAGTTAGGCGATGTGGAGGGGGTTGGCGGCGTCGACGGCATCGGGGGCATCGGAGAGGCCGTCGGGGGCAGCGTCTGTCGGGTCCTCGTCGGGGGTCTCGATTTGCTTGATCATGACCTCCTGGCCCTGCAGCAGATAGGTCTCGCCGCTACCGCAATGGGGGCAGGTCTTGCCGTGCTCGACCGTCGCGTAGTCGCAGCCGCACGCCTCGCAATGCGTCACGGCCTCGACAGGCTCCACAATAAGCTCCGCGCCCTGCGTGATAGGCTTTTTATCTGCCGCCCAGCGCCAAGCGTCGAGCAGCAAGTCGGGAACGACGCCCGAGACCTCGCCCAGCAGCAACGTCACGCTCGAAACGCGACGCACGCCATTGGCGCGCGCCACATTCTCAACATCGCGAATGATGTGATAGACGATTCCGAGCTCGTGCATTTTTTCTCCCGCCGTTCTAACGAACGGCGGTCGGCTTGACGCTGCGCGAGCCCCAGACGGGCGATCTGCCTTTCAATCGTCGGGCATGGGCAAAAGCCCTATGCCCTCCTCTTTCAAGGCACCTCGCCACGCCTGGGACTCGCTCGCTGTCCAACCGCTCTCTGCGCCGTTCTCCTGCTTGTTGCGTTTCTTACTTCTTCCCAAATTTGATCTTAATGGCGCGCTTGAGCGCGTACTTGCCAAGGCTTGGGAGCTTTTGCTCGTATTTGACCATCGTTGAGCACTCGGGGCGATCGCGATCCAGGTGGATGGCATCGAACGCGCACTTGGTGGTGCACAGACCACAGCCGATGCACTTGTTGGGATCGACGATCGAGGCACCGCAGCCCAGGCAGCGGGCGGTCTCGGCGCGCACCTGCTCCTCGGTAAAGGTCTCGACGTACTCGCTAAAGGGCGCAGCCTTCTCGCGGTCGCGATCGACATGCGCCACCTCGCGGCTCGCGTTGTCATAGCTCTCAATCACAACATCGTCGCGGTCGAGCGCAGTGTAGTGGCGCTGGTTGCGGCCGATGGTGAGCGTGGAGCCCGGCTGCACAAAGCGATGGATGGACACGGCGGCCTCGTGACCGGCGGCAATGGCGTCGATGGCAAAGCTCGGACCAGTGTAGACATCGCCGCCCACAAAGATGTCGGGCTCGGCGGTCTGATAGGTCTGGGGATCGGCAAGAGCACCCTGGCCGCGGCCAAGCTCTACCTTGGAGCCTGCCAGCAGATCGCCCCACACAATGGACTGGCCAATCGACATGACTACGCGGTCGGCATCGACACGGCGCAGATCGTTCTCGTCGTACTCGGGCGCAAAACGGCCCTCGTCGTCAAAGACACGCGTGCAGCGCTTGAAGGTGATGCCGCACACACGACCGGTCTCGTCCAGGTGAACCTCCTTGGGGCCCCAGCCGCAGCTGATGCGGGCGCCGTCCTCAACGGCCTCACGACGCTCCTCCTCGCTGGCGGGCATCTGGGCCTCGCTCTCCAGGCAGAACATCTCAACGTGCTCGGAGCCCAGACGGCAAGCGTTGCGTGCAACGTCGATAGCCACGTTGCCGCCGCCCACCACAATGGTGCGGCCGGGCAGCGTGTCGATCTTGCCGCTGTTGACCTCGCGCAAAAAGTCGACGGCCACGGTCACGTCCTCGGCATCCTCGCCCGGAATACCGGCGAGGCGGCCGCCCTGGCAGCCAATAGCCACGTAGAAGGCCTTAAAGCCCTGCTCGCGCAGCTCGTCGAGCGTCACATCGCGACCGACCTCCACACCATAGCGGAACTCGGCGCCCATCAGGCGAATGATCTCGACCTCGGCCTCGATAACGTCCTTTTCCAGCTTAAAGCTGGGAATGCCGTAGGTGAGCATGCCGCCCGGGCGTTCGTTCTTCTCGAACACGACGGGCTTGTAGCCCTTCTCGGCCAGATAGAAAGCGCAGGACAGACCGGCCGGGCCGGCACCGATGATGGCGATCTTCTGGTCGAAGCCGCCGGCGCGCGTCGGCGTCACCACGGGCGGGACATAGCGGGTCGCGGCATCAAGATCGCGCTGGGCGATGAACTTCTTGACCTCGTCGATAGCCACGGCGGCATCCACGCGACCACGGGTGCAGGCGTCCTCGCAGCGGCGGTTGCAGATGCGGCCGCAGATAGCGGGCAGCGGGTTCTCGCGCTTGATAAGCGCCAGCGCCTCGTCATAGCGGCCCTGCGCCGCGAGCTTCAGATAGCCCTGAACGGCAACGTGCGCGGGGCAGGCCGTCTTGCAGGGCGCAGTGCCGGACTCATGCGTCTCGATTCGGTTATCGTTGCGGTAGTTGGGCGACCACTTGGTGTGGTCCCACTTGGTGGCATCGGGCAGCTCCTGACGCGGATACTCGGGCACCTGTCCGCCGGCCTTTTTGCTGCAGAGCTTTTGGCCGAGCTTGGCGGCACCGGCCGGGCACACCTCAACGCAGCGACCGCAGGCCACGCACTTGTCCTTCTCGACCTTGGCGACATAGGCCGAGCGCGACAGGTTGGGCGTGTTGAACAGCTGCGAGGTGCGCAGGGCGTAACACACGTTGACGTTGCAGTTGCAGATGGCGAAGATCTTGTTCTCGCCGTCGATATTGGTGACCTGGTGCACAAAGCCGTTGTCCTCGGCCTGGCGCAAGATGTCGTAGACCTCGTCGCGGGTCACGTAATGACCACGGTCGGTCTCGACCACGTAATCGGCCATATCGCCCACGGCAATGCACCAGTCGGCGGGGTCGTCGGCGCAGCCCTCGCCCATCACGCGACGGCTCGCGCGGCAGCTACAGGTGCTGGCGGCATACTTACCCTCGTATTTGTCGAGCCAATGCTCGATATGCTCAATCGGCACCGAGGTGCTCGTGGCATCAATGGCCTTCTCGACCGGAATGACATGCATGCCGATGCCGGCGCCTCCGGGCGGCACCATCGGCGTGGCTTTGGACAGCGGCCCCTTGGACGCCTGCTCAAAGAACTTGGCATAGACCGGATGCTCCTCGAGCTGGCTCACGCGCATGTTGAGGAACTCGGCGGAACCCGGCACCAGCATGGGCAGCACCCATTGCTTGGCGCGCTCGGGGTTTTCCCAGTTGTACTCGAGCAGGCCCGTGTAGCTCATATCGTCGAGCATCTTCTCGATATCGGCCTCGGGCATGCCGGTGAGTTTGACCATCTCGGGCAGCGTGTAGGGACGGCGCATCTTCATCTTGCAGAGCACTTCGGCCTGCTCGTCAGTCGCGGCCTCGGC
>DXZV01000135.1 GCA_019419485.1 Collinsella sp. | reverse complement strand
CTGCCGCGCTTACCATCCCAAGACGGGCATCGCCGGCTACACGCTTATCTCGAGCTCGCGAGGGTGCCGCCTCAAGTCGCACCAGGCCTTTACCACCGTTGCCGAGGCGCTCACCCGCAACATCGATATCGAAAGCGAGACCAACCGCTTTGACGAGGCCGACCGCCGCCGCATGGTGAGCGACACCGATACCGGCGCCAAGATCCGCAGCCAGATCCAGGACCTACGCCAACTGCTCGATGCATATAGAAACGGTGCTATCGAGGAGCGCGCCTAGCTCCACCCGCGGGGATTGGCTAAACTGTGCCAAGTTTGTCATCCCCGCGGCGCTTCGGCGCCAGCTTAAGGCAGGTACCATGCAAAAGCTCCTTGCGCAGATCATGAAGTTTGGCGTCGTCGGTGTCATTGCCACGATCATCGACTTTGGCATTATGAATCTGCTCCACTACGGTCTGGGCCTCAACATCCTAATCGCCAATACCAGCGGCTTTATCGTCTCGCTCATCTTTAACTACCTCGCAAGCATGAAGTACGTGTTTGCGCACAAGGAAGGCATGAGCCGCCGCCGCGAGTTCATTATCTTTGTCGTGCTGTCCGTGATCGGCCTGGTACTCAACGACGCTATCGTGTTGACACTCAACGCCGGTCTGGGACTCGAGGCCAATATCGCCAAGATCTGCGCCACCGCGCTTGTCATGGTCTACAACTTTGTGACCCGAAAGATCTTCCTGGAAGGCGACGAGACCAAGTAACTCGCAACCTTACAGCTTTACGATGCCCACGGATGACGCACGTCGAGCGCTGTGTCGTTCGTGGGCTTTGCTCGTTTACGGGCAAATTTTCAACGTTTGCGGATTAGCTCTTGAAAATTTGGCGAGTTCGTATAGTTCTTGGCAAGGACCTTACGTTTCCCTTGCAAAAGCTCTAAAGTATCCTCTGCTCGATTCATCAACGCATTGGATGTGATTACGTGCGCAAGGCACTGGCACAACCTCATACCAAGCAGTTCCTCAAGTTCGCTGTCGTGGGCCTTATCTCCTTTGGCATCGACTGGGGTATGCTCATTGCGCTCGTCGAGCTGTTTCACCTCGACTTTTTGATGAGCACCACGGTCTCGTTTACCACCTCCGTTGTGGTCAACTACTGGCTCAGCATGAAGTACGTGTTCGACCACCGCGAGGGCATGAGCCGCAAGCGTGAGTTCACGATCTTCACCATCCTGTCGGTGATCGGCCTGGGCCTCAACGACCTATACATGTTTGTGGGCGTCACGTTTTTGAGCATCGGCTACCAAGCCATGAAGGCCATCGCCACGTTCCTCGTCACCTGGTACAACTACTTCAGCCGCCGCTTCTTCCTCGAGGGCGCACGGTCGTAGTCGATTCGCTATTTGCTTGAATGTATAACCGGTTGGAATTCCCATTCCAACCGGTTTTTTGTTTGCCGAGAGACCCGGCGACCCAATCCCATTCGCATGAAAAACGGGCGGCCCGGATGTCTGTCCGAACCGCCCGTCTGGCGCGCTATGTCGAAGCCTCTAGCCTGTAACGTAATACCAGACCACGTTGTCGCCGTTGGAGAGAACGTAGTTGCTGCAGGCCGTCATGGGCGTTGTGCCGTTGACGGAGTACATCCAGCCGCTCGTGCCGCCGTACTGTTTCTCGGCCAAACCACCAATCGCGGAGACATACGTGCCGTACGACGAGCCATGTGCGTTGACAGAAAGGCCCAGCGCGCACAGGGCATCGTAGACGGTAGCGCCTTCGTTAAAGGTAAAGGTGCCACCAGAGGACACAGGATTGCCCACAGCGCTCGATGTAACCGAAACCGTCACTGTTACGTAGCTGGACTCCTGCGAGCCGCTCTGGCCGCCCGAGGAGGCGTTTCCACCATTAGAGCTGGAGGCTCCATCAGACGACTGGCCGCCGCCCGAAGAAGCACCGCCAGACACATTGGAAGTATCGCCGGCTCCCGTATTCTGGGCAGCGGATTTATCTCCAGACTTCTTGCCGTCCTGACCATCGGACTTCTTGCTATCCGAGCTTTTATCCGATTCCTTGTTTGAAGACTCGGAATCGTCCTTGGACTCATCTTTTGCGTCATTCGATGACTTGGAATCCTTGGAACTGGCCTCGCCCGAAGTCGTAGTCGAGTCAGACCCCTTGGTGTCCTTGGTGACGACGCTCTCCCCCGTCACGGTCTGAACGATCCAGTCAATGGACCAGGCGCCGCTCTCGGAAGGATGGACGAAGCCCAGCGAGACGACGATCAGAATGGTGCACGCGGCAGCCAGAACGCCAAGGAGCGCCTTGCGACGAGGGGCGGACGCCGCCGAAGCGGCGCCCTTTTGCTTTGCATCGTCGAACTGAATGAACGAGGAATCTGGTTGCTTGGGGTCAGCGTCCTTGGATTTATTGGACACAGCCCTCACCTACCGACGTTTGGTGAACACGAACACGCCGACGATGGCGAGACCGATGACGCCGGCGGCAACGCCAACAATGGCGAGCGGGTTGATGCCAGTCTCCTGCTCGGAAGCGCTAGAGGACTTCTTAGCAGTGGTCGTGGAAACAGCACCCGTATCGGACTTGGAATCGGACTTCTTGTCGGACTTGCTGTCCTTCTTGCCAGACTTCTTGTCAGACTTCTTCTCGTCCTTCTTATCGGACTTATCGGAGTCTTTCTTGTCGGACTTGTTGTCCTTGGTCTCGGTCTTGGTCGACACCGTCGTCTTGGTCGTCGGCTTATGACCCGGGGCGATAGCGCCGCCGGCCTGCTGGCCCTTCGTGCCGGAGCCGGAACCCGTGCCCGTGCCAGCACCGGAACCGTTGCCAGCGCCACCGTTGCCACCATTAGTGTCAGAACCGCCATTGCCGCCAGGGTTAACAGCATTCTTGGTCCACTTGGCATACAGCGTCAGATCGGCTGTCACCGGCGTGCTAAAGCCATACGCCTGCGTGCAAGCCTCATCGGTATACCAGCCAGCGAAGGTGTAGCCATCGCGCGTCGGATCGGCCGGCTTGACCAACTTGCCGTCGGCCGTAGTCTGGAAGTCGACCTTAGAACCCTCGCCAGTCTCAAACGAGACCTTAACGCCACCACTCAGCTTGAAAAGCGTGCCGGAATCGTTGATGTAGTAGAGGTTACCCTTGGCATCGCAGGCAATCGGCGAGTCACAGTAATTGTTGTGTCCCGCTGCGCTAAACGCACCGGTCGCCTGCGCGTCACCCATCTTGTAGCGATACACGCCACCGCCCGAGGTGTAGCTCACATAGTCGGAAGTCGCACCATAGTTGACAGTGAAATAAACGTACGCGTCATCCGCCTGGACACTCACGAGCGGTGCGCCCTTGATGCCACCGGCAGGAAGCACGGAGCCATCGGCAGACGAAACCAACGTCGTAGCAAAGTCATTATCAAGGTCGACAATCGCCAGCGCCGAACCGCCAGAAACCTCGCCACCGACAATTAGCTTATTGCCATACAGCGTGGGCATGCAGGCACAACCCGTAAGACCAAGATCGATGACGCGTTCTTCGGAAATGCGCGAAGAGGCCCTTGCGTTTGCGTCCGACAGTGCCAGCACGTGGAGCTTGCCGTCACGCGAGATCACATAGGCATGCTTGCCGTCTTTGGACAGTACACAGCCGGAGTTGACGATGGCACCAACCGAAACGCTGCCGAGCACATCACCCGTCGACTTGCTAAGCATCTCAACGGTACCCGCACTCGTCGGAACCAGAATATAGCCGTCGCCCACTGTAGCGCTCGTCCAGTAGTAGCCCTCATCAGCATTAACATGCTGCCAAGAAACAGCGCCGGTCAGTATATTAATACGCGTCAGGTGACCGTTATTGTACGTACTCGTTCCATAGTCGACATCAACGGTGCCAACGTAGAGATAGTTGCCATCGACCGTCAGCTGGGAATTTGACTGGGCAGATTTGCTCACAGAGTCAGTGACCCAAACCGTCGTCAGCGTATCGGCCGTCAGAGCCTGGACCGCACCGCCGTCGAGCGGGACGATGACCAAGCCTTTCGTATAAATCGGACGCGTGGTGTAGCCAATCGCAGTCTGAAGGTTCGACTCGGCAAGCACCTTGCCCGACTCGGCGTCGATCTTAAGCAAACGCTTGTTCACGGCAAGGTAAACGTTGCCGTTCACGACAATAGGCTCACTCGCATTGGGATACGTGGCACCCGAGTAGGCCCTCCAATCGAACGTCCAAGAGCTTGCCAGCGCGCCCGTAGGCGTGGACACGTTCTTGACCACCGCATTGGAATTGCCACTCCAGTCGGCTTTCCAATCGGTCGGGCGCGAAGCGCTCGGATCGACTACGACTTCATCGGGATTAGGAACGGTGTCGCCAGGGGCGTAAGCCCAGACGATTTTGTCGCCCGACTTGAGCACGTAATCGCTATCGAGCTGAGGCCCGGGAACGCCGTTGACAAAGAACGACCATGCACCCGACAGCTCGGTGCCATCAAGCGGGGAGACAAGACTATGAACACCCCAATAACCAAATTGGTCGTACATCTTGGACTCAATGCCAATGGCATCGAAGTAGGCAGCGGAAGCGTCCTTGATCGTCGTGCCCTCGACAAACACCTGCGTCGAAGGATCGGTCCAGCGCTGCGCCTTCTCATCCTTCTTACCGATGATCTCCATTGAAACGGAAACCTGGCCGGGCATGGTTCCATCAAAGCCATAGACCCAAGTAACCTTGTCCCCGGCCTTGAGTGTGTAATTGCCCGCGCCGACATTGGCCGCCTGACCGTTAACGAAGAACTGCCAGAATTTCCAAGTGTTTTCGTTAACTCTCTCGCTCGAAAGCGTCACGGTCTTGTTGAACGGTGAAGTCAGCGACTCGAGATACCAGCCGTACGTGCCTTTCCCCGTTTTGGCGCCAATGCCAGCCTTTTTAAAGGCCTGCTCGGAAAGATCAGCAG
>DXZV01000134.1 GCA_019419485.1 Collinsella sp. | reverse complement strand
ATGCGTACTTCGAGAAAGATAACGATGCATCCGAGGGCACCAAGGGAGACTTCATTTTCCGTGAGTGCGACGCGAGCGGCAACGAGGTCATTTCGATTATGTTCGAGATGAAAAACGAGAACGACGAGACCGCGACCAAGCATAAAAACGAGGACTTCTTTAAGAAACTCGATCACGATCGTCGCCAGAAAGGCTGTGAGTACGCGGTGCTCTGCACGCTGCTCGAGCCCGAGAGCGAGCTTTACAACGCGGGAATCGTGGACGTGAGCTATCGCTACGAGAAGATGTATGTGATCCGCCCGCAGTTCTTCATTCCCATCATTACGCTGCTGCGCAATGCCGCCATGGGTTCGCTTCGCTATAAGCAGGAGCTGGTGGAGTACAAGCAACAGAATATCGATGTCACGAACTTCGAAGCCAAGATGGAGAAGTTCAAGAACGATTTCGGCCGCAACTACGAGATCGCGAGCCGCAAGTTCCAAACGGCAATCGATGAGATCGACAAGACGATTAGCCATCTGCAGAAAACCAAGGAGGCGTTGCTGTCCTCCGAGAACAATCTGCGCCTTGCCAACAAGAAAGCCGACGATCTTACCATTCGCAAGCTCACGTGGGGCAACAAGACCATGAAGGCGGCGTTTGACGAGGCACGCGGGGCTGCGGCAGAGACAAACGATGAGCCAGCCGAGGCGGATTCGTATGAGGTCGAGGATGCCGAGTAAGGCATAGCGGATAGTGCAAAAACGGGGCCGCTGGCGATAGTGCCAACGGCCCCGTTTTATTCCGTTCCAGTATGTTTGGCTAGTTCTCGAGCAGGTCCTCGATAAAGCCGACGCGGTAGTTTTTGAAGATTACCTCGCCGCCGTCTTGCGTGGCGTCCAGATCGACATCGCCCATGATGCCAAAATCGTGGTCGCCATCCTCGTCGGCAAAGATCTGGTGCACGTGCCATACGTGCGCGGTCTTCTCGTCGGACTCATCGATGGAAAACATTGCGGCACTGCGGGCGTCTCCGTCGGTGAGAATTTCCTCATGCTGCTCATGGTAGGCATCGAGGGCCTTTTGCCAGCGGATCTCGCTCATGCCCCAGTCGTCGTCGAGTTCGCCCAGGTCGCGAATGTGCTCGCGGGCGGCAAGGGTCACGCGGCGGAAGAGTGCGTTGCGCACCAGCAGGGTGCAGCCACGGCGGTCTGCCACGACTTCATCGATGCCCTGCGGCGGTGCGGCGTCGAGTGCAGCGGGGTTGCCGGCGTTCTCCCACTCGTCCACCAGGCTCGAGTCCACCGAGCGCACCACAAAGCCCAGCCACGAGATAATGTCGCGCAGGCGTTCGTCGCGCTTCTCGATGGGCACGGTGCGGTCGAGCGAACGATAGGCCTCTGCCAGGTAGCGCAGCAAAATGCCCTCGGAGCGGGCGATGCCGAGCTTTTGAATATAACCCTTAAAATCGCTCGCGCTTTCCAGCATATCGCGCAGGACGCTTTTGGGAGAGAGCTGATAGTCGTTGGCCCAGGGCACTTCCTGGCAGTACTTGTCAAAGGCGGCGTCGAGCAAATCCTCGAGCGGCTTTTCATACGTGACGTCTTGAATGCGTTCCAGACGCTCCTCATATTCAATGCCGTCGGCTTTCATCTCGGCCATAGCGCGATCGCGTGCTGCGCGCTCCTGTGCGCGCAGCACCTGCTTGGGATCCTCGAGCGTTGCCTCGACCATCGAGATCAGGTCCATGGTGTAGGTCTCGCTCTCGGGATCGAGCAGCTCCAACGCGGCAAGCAAAAACGGCGAGAGCGGCTGGTCGAGCGCAAAGTCCTCGGGCAGGTCGACCGTCAGTGCGTAGTCGATGTCCGGCGCGGCGTCAGCCGGAGCGTCGGGTGCGGGCGGCACCTCGGTGCGCACGACGACGCCGGAATCGATGAGCGTGGCGAAGATCTCGTCGGCACGAACCTCGAGCTTAGCCTTTTCCTCGGGGGTCTGCAGGCTCGTCTCGATGAGGTCGTGTACGCGGGCTCGGGCATCGCCACCCTGCTCGACCACGCTAATCACCATGGAGTGCGTGATGCGCAGGCGCGGCTTGAGTGTCTCGGGCTGCGTCTCGATCAGGCGCTCGAACGTCTGCTTGTTCCAGGTGACAAAGCCCTCGGGGGCCTTCTTCTTTTTAATCTTGCGGAGCTTTTTGGGGTCGTCGCCCGCCTTGGCCATAAGCTTGGCATTCTCGATCTCGTGCTCGGGTGCCTCGGCGATGACCATGCCCTCGGTATCGAAGCCCGAGCGGCCGGCACGACCGGCAATCTGATGGAACTCGCGGGCGCGCAGACGACGCATCTTGTAGCCATCGAACTTGGTGAGCGTGGTGAGCACCACGGTGTGGATGGGCACGTTGATACCGACGCCGAGCGTATCGGTGCCGCAGATGACGGGTAGCAGGCCCTGCTGCGCCAAGCGCTCGACCAGCAGGCGGTAGCGCGGCAACATGCCAGCATGGTGCACGCCGACGCCGCATCCGAGCAAGCGCTTGAGGATTTTGCCGAAGGCCGTCGAGAAGCTCGTGCCCTTGGCCGCCTCCTTGATGGCCTCGCGCTGCTCCTTGCTGGCAATGCCAAAATTGGCGAGCGACTGTGCCGTCGCAAGTGCGGCATCCTGGCTAAAGTGCACGATATAGAGTGGGGCCTCGTCGCGGCGCATGGCGAGCTCGACCGTGCCCTCGAGGGAGGTCGTCACATAGTCGTAACTCAGCGGAACAGGACGCGGGGCGTCGACGACCAGGTCGCAGACAGCGCCGGTGTGCTCCTCGAGTGAGGCGGCGATGGCAGTGACATCGCCGAGCGTGGCGCTCATGAGCATGAATTGCGTGTGAGGCAGGGTGAGCAGCGGCACCTGCCAGGCCCAACCGCGATCGGGGTCGGCAAAGTAGTGGAACTCGTCCATGGCGACGCAGCCAACATCGGCATCTTCGCCCTCGCGTAGTGCGTCGTTGGCGAGGATCTCTGCCGTACAGCAGATGACGGGCGCCTTGGTGTTGATATGCGTGTCGCCGGTGATCATGCCGACGTTATCGCGGCCGAGCACCTGCACCAGGTCGAAAAACTTTTCGCTGACCAAGGCCTTGATGGGGGCCGTGTAATAGCAGCGCTTGCCCTGCGCCATGCCCATAAAGAGCATGCCCAGTGCGACGAGCGATTTGCCCGATCCGGTCGGTGTGCCCAAAATGACGTGATCGCCGGCTGCCAGGTCCATGAGGGCCTCTTCTTGGTGGTCCCACAGTTCAATGCCGCGGTCGCTCGTCCATTCAAAGAAGCGCTCGAAGGCCTGGTCGGGCGTGAGCCACGGTTCGGGCTCGCTGCCGTCCTCGGGCTCCCACCAGGTGGGGGAGAGCGCACCGAGCGAGCCGAATTCGGCTTCGGTTCCCGTGCCGCCCGAGAATGAACTGGCGGCTCCGGCACCGGAGACGGTGCTGGCGGCGATATCTGTCGTGGTCTGTGCCATGTGTTTGCTTTCTCTCGCGATTGTCCGCCAACTATTATGGCGTAGCGTCGCATCGATGCGTTCGCAGGCAAGAAAATGCAGGAAATGGGCGTTCTGCCCAGCCGTTTAGTGTAGTCGCTAGCCAAGTGAGTAGACTTTTTGCGATATTGCGAGCACATGACTTTTGCGCAAGGGTTCTACCTGCGGTTTTATGTTTCGCTATGCGGGCTGTGCCTGGCTATTGCAAAAAAGTCTACTCACTTAGGTTTGAGGGCCGTTCGCTGGTGCCAATTTGCGCTTGTTTGCCGACGCCGCGACCATCAGAAGCCCCTAGGACTCTTGCGGCAGGCGCTTCTTGCCTTTACGGGCGCGGTTTCTAAAGTTCTCGACGGCCTCTTCCATACCCAGAGGTACATAGGTGAGCTCATCGAGGTTTTCGGGCAGGTAGCAGGCAAGGCTTTGCTCCTGCGCGCGGCCCGCCGCGAGCTGTTCATCGCTGGGCTGCGCGCCGGGTGTGGCGCAAATGCCATAGACGACGGCACCCATCTTGCGCGTGCGGCATTCGTATTCGGTCTCGGGATGCTCGGGATGGTCGCGGCGGACGTCGTCGCTTACCCAAAGCGTGTCGTAGCCGGCCGCGGCAATCTGCCCCAGGGCGTAGTCGCGCAGCGGTTTGCTGTCGGTGCGCAGCGTGACGGTGGCGCCGGCTGCAAAGAGCGGGCGGTAGAGCATCAGATGGTCGACATGGACGAGCCGTTTTTTGGCGTACTTGGCCTTGGGCTGCGGCGTGGGAAAGTTGATGGTGATGGCATCGAGCTCGCCTGCGGCAAACAGCTGCGGCAGCGATGCGGCGCCTCGGGGCAGGACAAGTGCGTTGGACAGCTCCTGCTCGCAGATTTTCTGTGCGGCATAGGCGATGCAGATGGGCTCCTGGTCCATGCCGATAAAGAACGTGTTTGGCTCGCGGGCCGCGCGCTCTACAAGGTACGTTCCCTTGCCACAACCAAGATCCAGATGAAGGTGTTCGAAAGGCTTGCTGCCTGCGGGCGCACAGGCCTCGCGCCAATCTCCGGCATAGGCCTCGGGGTTCGTCTCAATCGCATCGGCGTAGCGCTCCAGGCGCTCCTCGAGTACAAAGTTCTTAGGCGTGCGAACGTGGACGGCTCCCATGAGGCTCCTTGGTCATAAATGCGAAACGCATGGCTGCGCGTTTCGGCAATGCGTTGGAAGAAGGTGGGCATAGTTTGCCCGAAAGATGCGGCGCGGCTCGGCGGCGCGTCGTCGATGCCTACAGGCGCTTGAGAATCACATAGCGGTTGAGCTCGCCGCTGCGACCGTCGGCATGGAAACGCTCGAGCTCGCGCACGGGGACCTCGCCGCTCTTGTAGAACGTTCGGACGCCGCGTACCAGGTCGGTGATCTGCTGATCGTCAAAGTGATGGCAATAGCGGTAGGCGTGGCGGTCGTTTTGCCAGCCAATGAGGTGGTCGCCGGCTTCAAACTGCGCGGAATCGTAACCCTCAAACGGTGGGGTGAGCTCGGCGCGGGCCTCGGCACGAACGGCCTTGCGCGCCATGCGCTCGTCG
>DXZV01000133.1 GCA_019419485.1 Collinsella sp. | reverse complement strand
GCTGCAGGTAGGCCGGGAAACGGTGCAGGTACTGGCAGTACGGCAGCACGGCGTGGCTCTTGGAACCGAAGAAGTTGACGTACCAGACGTTGAACAAACCCATCAGCGCGACGGCGTTGTTCTCGAGCGGGGTGTTGCAGAAGTACTCGTCGATGGCGTGGAAGCCCTCGAGGAACTGCTGGAAGCGCTCGGGGCCGAGCACAACGATCAGCGACAGGCCCACGGCGGAGTCGACGGAGTAGCGGCCGCCGACCCAGTTCCAGAAACCGAAGGCGTTGGCCGGATCGATACCGAAGGCCTCGACCTTGTCGAGTGCAGTGGAGACGGCAACGAAGTGCTTGGCCACGGCCTCGGCGTTCTGCTCATCGGAGCCGTCGATGGCGCCCTGGGCCTTGAGCTGCTCGAGCATCCAGGTCTTGACCTCGCGGGCGTTGGTGAGGGTCTCGAGCGTGGTGAAGGTCTTGGAGACGATAATCACGAGCGTGGTCTCGGGATCCAAACCCTTGAGCTTCTCGGCCTGGTCGTTGGGGTCGATGTTGGAGATGTAGCGGCAATCGATACCGGCGTCGGCATAGGGGCGCAGAGCCTCGTAAGCCATGACCGGGCCCAGATCGGAGCCGCCGATGCCGATGGACACCAGGTGCTCGATCTTCTTGCCGGTAACGCCCTTCCACTCACCGGAGCGCACACGCTCGGCAAAAGCATACATGCGATCGAGGACCTCGTGCACGTCGGCGACGACGTCCTGGCCGTCAACGATGAGCTGGCCCTTCTCGCTGGCCGGGCGGCGCAGTGCGGTGTGCAGGACGGCACGGTCCTCGGTGGTGTTGATGTGCTCGCCGGAGAACATGGCGTCGCGGCGCTCCTCGAGCTTCACCTCGCGGGCAAGATCGCACAGCAGCTTGACGGTCTCATCGGTCACCAGGTTCTTGGACAGGTCGAAGTGCAGGTCACCGGCGTCAAAGCTCAGCTTGTTCACACGCTCGGCGTCGGCGGCAAACCAGGCCTTGAGGTCGATGCCCTCGGCCTCGAGCTTCTCCTGATGAGCCTCGAGTGCCTTCCAAGCGGCGGTCGACGTGGCGTCGATAGGTGCGGCAACAGTTGCCATAGAGTCCTCCTCAGCATACGGGCGCACACCTCCATGCACGCCCGGATATTCAGATACCCCTATTCTAGCGCAGGTCAAGACTACAATCAGCGAGCGTTGCCAATTGGCCCCCAAACGGCAACCGACCAAAAAGGGACAGGTTTATTTTGGCAGGTCAAACGCTTTACCTACCAAAATAAACCTGTCCATTCCTGGCAGGTTTTGACGGTGTCCGCGCAAGCAGGTATTATCGAACAGGTATTCGATAAGAACATGTGTTTGATGGGAGGACGCGTGGGGCACGAGCAGCATACCTATATCTGCATCGACCTTAAGACGTTTTACGCCAGCGTCGAGTGCGTCGACCGCGGACTCGACCCCCTCACTACGTGCCTGGTCGTTGCCGACGAATCGCGCGGGCGCACGACCATCTGCCTCGCCATTACCCAGGCCATGAAAGACCTCGGAATCCATAACCGCTGTCGCCTGTTCGAGATTCCCGACGGCATCGACTACATCAAGGCTGTACCGCGCATGCAGCACTACATGGAGGTGTCGGCACAGATTTACGGTATCTACCTGGAATACGTCAGTCCGCAAGACGTTCACGTCTATTCCATCGACGAATGCTTTATCGACGTGACGCCCTATCTGGACCTCTACCATACCGACGCTGAAGGCTTCGCCTGCATGCTGCGCGACGAGGTCCTGGCACGCACCGGCATCACGGCAACGGTTGGCATCGGCCCCAACCTATTCCAAGCCAAGGTGGCACTCGACATTACCGCCAAGCACGTACCCAGCCGCATCGGCATACTCGACGACGAGACCTTTCGCAAGGAGATCTGGCCCCATCGCCCCATCACCGACATCTGGGGCATCGGCCCCGGCGTGGCGGCCCGTCTCGAGAAATACGGCGTCTACGATCTGATGGGCGTCGCCGCACTCGACGAAAACCTGCTCTACGACGAGCTCGGCGTCAATGCCGAGTATCTCATCGACCACGCCTTCGGGCGCGAGCCGACAACCATCGCCGATATTCAGGCCTATCGCCCACAGGCAACCTCAACAACCACGGGGCAAGTGCTATCGAAAGGCTATGCCTATGAGCAGGCCTACACCGTCTTGCGCGAGATGGTCGACAACGCCGTGTTGGACTTAGTCGATAAGCACGTGGTCTGCGACAGCATCTCGCTCTTTGTGGGCTACGCGAGCGAACGAGCCGACATACGCCGGCTCGATGCCAGCGGTACAGCGCAATATGTGGACGGATGCGGACACCTACGCTCGAGCACGTCGAGTATCGAACCCACCGCAACCGCCGGCCCCGGGCTCGCGCCCCGTGCGCCCAAGCCCGTCCAGCGCGATGACGAACGGCACCGCCTGGTGCGCGAGGCGCAGGCAATCGATGGCATCTTTGTGGGAGAGCACGGCGGCAAACCGCGCGGTGGCTATGCTGCGCTCTTTGCACACTCAAACGCCTCGCGAAAGCTGCCCGAGCGCACCAATTCGTTTAAGAAGATCATGGGCTATTTCGATGAGCTCTGGGCGCAGACTGTCGATCCCAAACGACCGGTCAAGCGTATCAATCTGGGATTTGGCAACCTCATGCCCGAGGAATTTGCCACCATCGATCTGTTCAGCGATATCGAGGCCGATGAGCGCGAGCGCGACCTGGCGCGCGCCGTCCTGGCCGTGAAAGGCAAGTACGGCAAAAACGCGCTCGTCAAGGGATTAAGCTTTACCGCCGGCGCCACCGCGCGCGAACGCAACGACCAAGTTGGAGGGCACCGTGCCTAAGTCCCAACAACAGCCGATGCGGCCACCGACACCTTTTGAACGCCTAGCAGACCCCGAGGGAAGACGTCGCTCCGCCGACCCAAAGCTCACTGCCAACGGTGCCGTGCGCGCCAACCGCGCCGCACAGTTTATGCCCTTTGCCGCCCTCACGGGATACTACGAACTCGTGCGCAAGCAGGAAATCACCGTCGAGCCAAAACGTGAGCTCACGGAAGAAAAAGCCCTCGTACTTTCTAAAAAGCTCGAGGGTCTCAAACGTGGCGACTTGGTTCGTGTCACCTATTACGATACGTACGGCTATCGCTCCCGCACCGGCATCCTCGACGAGGTACTCCCTGCCTTCAAGCTCCTCAAGCTCAAAGACATCGCCATCGACTTCGACGACATCCAAGACATCGAACTGCGCGGACGAGCCTAGCCAAGGAAGCGCATCCAGGGCGGCGCTTACAGCGTCATGACGTAGTAGCCCGCGTCTTTCACGGCCGTCTCGAGGACACCACGATCAACCGGCTGTTTAGAGCGCACACGTGCCGTGTGATCCGCATACGTCACCGTTGCCCACACGCCATCCAGCGCATTCAGGGCATTAGCCACGTTCTGAGCGCAGCCGTCACAGCTCATGCCGCCGATGAGCAGCTCATCGCTATAGGGATAGTGCGATGCATCGGTATCCACCACAACAACCTTTTTGGTTTTCTTGCCGCTCGTACCATCGCTGCAACAACTCTTCCC
Organism: Collinsella sp.; assembly: GCA_019419485.1. Taxonomy (GTDB): domain Bacteria; phylum Actinomycetota; class Coriobacteriia; order Coriobacteriales; family Coriobacteriaceae; genus Collinsella. Next base: position 1,471 of record DXZV01000133.1, on the reverse strand, counting down.
GTGTGTCGAAGCGGCAATGCGACGCAGTCCAAAAAACATGCCGACGGCAATGACGGCCAGCACGATGAGATTCGCAGGATTGAGCAAGTCGCTCATGCGTTCCCCTTTCAAGTAGCCCTATCTAGATACCCCCATGGGGTGTCCCCATCTTAACCCAAAATCATGTCGGTTCTGTCAATTAGTTTCCCTATTCAAACTTTTTTGTTGACCAAGGCTTACTGTCGTATATAGGTTTTCCTAGGCTAACAAGTGAGTGCTCGAAAGGGGCAACGTGACTCGAACCATTGACATCCCAACATACCAAACGGCTGTCGTGCGCAACTGCTCCCCTACGCTCGCAGGTATCAAGCCGGCTTCGCTCTTTACCTATCCCGGCGTTTACGCCAACCAAAACGGAAAACCCGGCGTCGCTAAAATCGAAGAGCGACGCTCTCGTCTGCTCGCCGTCATAGCCCAATGCAACCGCGAGCTCCAGCCGCTCGGGATCCATATGAGCGTTTTGGTCTGGCGCCCCTGCGGAGCGCTCATCTATGTGTACCGCCCTGCGGACCTTATGCGATATCTCTCCGATCCCCGCGCCGCGACGGCGCTTGTCGCCGAAGGCTACGATGTCCACAACCTGCTCGCATCCCTGGTGCATCTCGCCGCGCGCATCACGCTGGCAAGCAGCAATGCCGCAGAAAGCGCCTATGACGGCAGTGTCTGCGCACTCGCGCGAAATAGGCACTGCGATACGGGGTGCATGTGCGAGTTCCCCCACGAAATTGGCTATTTTTTGGGCTATCCCTACGAAGATGTCCATCAGTTTATCGTCCAGCACGGCGAAAACTATAAGGTCTTTGGCGCCTGGAAGGTATACACAAACGTTGAGCAGGCGCTCACGACCTTCGATTCCTATCGCGCATGCACGCAATACCTTACCTACATCTATCAACAGGGCTGCACCCTGGGACAACTTGTCCAGGCAACCCGATAGAGCATACAAAACGCGGCCACACGCCGCACAACCGAAAGGAAAACATATGAGCAAGATCGCCGTCGTCTACTGGAGCGGCACGGGCAACACCGAGGCCATGGCAAACCTCGTCGCCGAAGGCGCCACGTCCGTGGGCGCCGAGACTGAGGTCATCCCCTGCGCCGACTTCTCTGCCGACAAGGCCGCCGAATATGATGCCTTCGCCTTCGGCTGCCCAGCCATGGGCTCCGAGGAACTCGAGTACGATGAGTTCCAGCCGATGTGGGATGAGGTCAAGGAGACTCTCGGCGACAAGAAGGTCGTCCTCTTTGGCTCCTATTCGTGGGCCGAGGGCGAGTGGATGGACAACTGGAAGGCCGACGCCGACGAGGCCGGCGTCAACGTCGTGGACTCCACCATCTGCTACGACGCGCCCGACGACGAGGGCGAGACCGCTTGCAAGGCCCTCGGAGCCGAGCTCGCGTAACGAACCCAGGGCCTCCAAGAGAGCCTGCA
>DXZV01000132.1 GCA_019419485.1 Collinsella sp. | reverse complement strand
CCTCACCGCCCCCGAGGGTGCCGCCCGCGACAAGGCGCTGTGCTACGGCGTGGCTAAGGATATCGTGAGCGTCCTTGCCCCCATCTGCCCGTTCTGGGCCGACGAACTGTGGCACGAGGCCCTCGGCTGCGAGGGCAACGCCTACACCGCCGCCTGGCCCGAGTTCGACCTGGCCGAGTCCATCGAGGATACGGTGCAGATCGTCGTCCAGGTGCTCGGCAAGGTCCGTGGCCGCATCGACGTCGCCCGCGACGCCTCCAACGAGGAGATGCAAGCTGCCGCTGAGGAAGCCGTTGCCAAGTGGCTTGAGGGCAAGACGGTCGTCAAGGCCATCTGCGTGCCTGGCAAGCTGGTCAACCTGGTGGTCAAGTAAGCGCTGCGCGTAAAGCTGACATGCAATAAACGAGGGACGGTCCGGTTGGGTCGTCCCTCGTTTTGTGTTGTCTGCCCTGCTTAGTCAGTGCGTCGCACCGTCTTCTACGGGATGTGTACCAGGTCCCTAAAGTAAACGTTGCCCGTTGCCTCTTCGAACATCCAAATGTTGAGGTAGATGTCGTTGAGGTCGTTGTTCACATCAAAGTCCGGGTCGTCGAAGGTGCCTACAAAGGTGAGCATGGCGCGCGTTTCCTCGCCCGCTGCGACCTGCTGGCGCATGCGCACATCGCGGACCACGCCGTTGACGTAGGCATAGGAGTCCACATCGCCAAACATCATGTCGACATCGGTATTGTTGGTCACCGTAAAGACGAGCGCCGCGTCTCCGTAGCCGTCGGTGTCCTTGCCCACGCAGGTAACATGGACGTTTTCGTCTGCCTCAAGGTCGATGGGGAACTGTTCTTGGGGGTCGGGACCCAGGCCCTGGGGATCGACGGTGTCTTCGTTTATTTTGTCGAAGCTCTCCGATAGCGTCGTTTTCTCGATGGCTTTTGTGCTGCCGAGATCCGGCTCGCATGTTCCGGTTTTGCCATTCGTGTTGCCGCAGCCCAAGAGGGCCAACGAGCACGTTGCGATGACGAGTGCAGTCATGCAGGGGGTTCCTAGGCGTTTCATGTGTGCCTCCTTGCCGTAGAGGATTTGGAAAGGTTCGTCGTTGCGCGACTTGCTGGCCGGCTTGTTACAGAATGTCCCTTAGCGTAAGTCTGGTCGATAGGGGCTCGGGGAGGAATGCCCTTGGGGTTCGAACGGGCCTGTGGATTGGGACGCATGGCCCGTTTTGGGGCTGTTGAGGGTGCGCCGCATGGGGTTCCTCGACCAATTGTCCTATTCTTGTGGAGAAGCTGTGCGCACGCTGACCTGCAGATTCGTACGGTGCTTGCACGTTTCCGCAGCTATTGGTATAGTTTGCTTGCAAATGAAGTTGTAATTGAAAGAAGTGGGGTTTCGGCCCCGCTTCTTTTTTGTATGGATGGAGGTGCCGCAATGGTCAAGACTAAGACCGAGCAGGCGATCATCGACGCGCTCGAGGCCGTTGCTCCCCAGCACGATGTCGACATCGTTGACGTCGAGCTCGTGGGTGCCACCAAGGCCCCCTGCGTGCGTGTGCGTATCGAGGGTGCCGAGGGTCAGAGCCTGTCTCTCAACGACGTCACGGCCAACACCAAGTGGGTCGGCGACGTGATTGAGGAGCTCGATCCCATCTCTTCGAGCTATACGCTCGAGGTGTCGAGCCCGGGTATGGCGCGTCCGCTGCGCCGCCCGTGCGACTTTGCCCGCTTTGTGGGCGAGAACTGTGAGCTCAACTCCACCGCCACCGAGGGCCGTCGCAAGTACGCCGGCAAGATTGCCGCTGCGACCGAGACCGACGTGACCCTCGAGCTCGAGGACGGCGAGTCCGTCACCCTCGATTTCTCTGATGTTAAAAAGTGCAAGTTGAAGCCCACCTACGACTTCAAGCCCGCGAAGGAAGGAAAGTAAGATGGCAGCATCCGACATGATGTCCGCCCTGATGGAGCTTTGCCAGGAGAAGCACATCGACCAGCTCTACCTGATCGACTGCCTGGAGCAGTCGCTCGCCAAGAGCTATGCCGAGATCCTGCATCTTGAGTGGGGCGCCAAGGTGACCATCGACCGCACCACCGGCAAGATCTACGTCTACCGCCTGGAGCCGATCGACGATTCCATGGACGAGGAGGGCAACTTCACCGAGTTCGAGGAGATCGACGTTACCCCCAAGAACACGAGCCGCATCGCTGCCCAGCACGCCAAGGCCGAGATCAACGCCATCGTGCGCAACTCCGCCCGAGAGCAGATCTACGAGGAGTTCTCCGGCCGCATCGGTGACCTCATCAGCGGTACCGTGCTGCAGTCCACGCCCGACTTCACGATCGTCAAGATTCGCGAAGGCGTCGAGGCCGAGCTGCCGCACTTCGATCAGCGCCGTTACGAGAACGAGCGCAACGAGCGTCCGATGGGCGAGCGCTACCTGCACAACCAGCACATCAAGGCCGTGATCATCGACGTTCGCGACCCCAACTCCAACCTGCAGCCGGTTCGTGGCGAGCACAGCCGTCCGCCGATTGTCATCTCCCGTACCCACCCTGAGCTCATGCGTCGTCTGTTTGAGCAGGAGGTGCCCGAGATCTATGAGGGCACCGTCCAGATCAAGTCGATCGCCCGCGAGCCCGGCCAGCGCTCCAAGGTCGCCGTCCACTCGCTTGACGACCGTCTGGATCCCGTGGGCGCCTGCGTCGGCCCCAAGGGCAGCCGTGTTCGCGCTGTCGTGGGCGAGCTCCGCGGCGAGCGCGTCGACGTCATCCTGTGGGATGCCGATCCTGCCGTCTACGTTGCCAACGCCCTGTCGCCCGCTAAGGTCACCCGCGTCCTCATCGACGAGGAGAAGGCCTACGCCGGCGTCATCGTGCCCGACGACCAGCTGTCCCTCGCCATCGGCAAGGAGGGCCAGAACGCCCGCCTCGCCGCGCGCCTGACCGGCTGGCACATCGACATCAAGTCCGAGACGCTTGCCGCCGACATCCTCAAGAACGTCCCCGTTCACGAGGAGCCCGCCGCCGACCTGATCGGTGACGAGGAGGACGAGGACGTCCGTCGCTGCGAGTACGTGTCCGAGGACGGCATCCAGTGCCGCAACCAGGCCCGTCCCGGTTCCCGTTTCTGCGGTATCCACGACACCGACGCCTTCGATGATGCGGAGGACCTGATCTAGCGCGCGGTCGCGCCGGGCAGGTCCCGGCGCATCTCCCACGCTCGTTCAGTCTCTAGGCACCCAAGGTGCCAGAAAGGGTAGGTGAAGTCATATGGCAAAAGTCCGTGTGTCCACCCTGGCCAAAGAGTTCGGCATGACCTCCAAGGAACTGATGGGTCATCTCGCCGATATGAAGATTCCCGCTAAGTCCGCTTCCTCCACCTTGGAGGACGCCTATGTCGCCATGGTCCGCAAGCAGCTCGCCTCGGTGATCGAGGCTCGCGCTCAGGAAGTCGAGGCCGCCAAGCAGGCCGAGGAGCAGGCAGCTGCCGCCGAGGAGGCCGCACGCGCCGCCGAGGCCGAGCGTGAGCGCATCGCCGCCGAGAAGGCACGCGAGGAGGAGCGCCGCCAGTTTGCCGCAGCCCAGGCTGCCGAGGAGGCTGCCCGCGCCGAGGCCGAGGCCAAGAAGAAGGCCGAGCAGGAGCGCCTTGCCCGCGAGAAGGAGGAGGCTGCCCGCGAGGCCCAGCGCCGCGCCGTTCCCGCTTCCGACTCCGGTTCGCGCTTCCGTTCCCTGCTCGACCAGATCGCCGCACAGGAGACCGTGCTCAAGGAGAAGAAGGACGCCGAGGACAAGGCCAAGGCCGAGCGCGCCGCCGAGCGCGGTAACCGTCGTGGCGGCAACAACGACCGCCGCGGTGGCCGTCGTAACGATCGCAACGCCTCCGACAACAACTCCGAGCGTAACGCCTCCGAGAGCCGTCCGCACAGCCATCGCACCAACGCCAGCAACAACGTCGCTGCCGGCATGGACTTCCCCAACCCCGATAAGCAGGGCAAGGGCAAGAAGCGCAAGGGCGGTCACAACAACGAAGAGGACCACTATAGCCGCATGGCTCGCGAGGCCGAGGAGTACAGCCGCGAGAAGGTGCTCGAGGAGGCTCGTGCCGCCGTCGAGGAGGCCTCTCGCGAGTCCACCGGTCGCCGCAAGAAGCGCAAGGAGAAGCGCGAGCGCGAGGCTGCCAAGGCTCAGGAGGAGCGCAAGATAGAGGAGGCGCTGGCCCAGGGCGTGAACCCCGAGGAGCTCGACGCCATCAAGGTTTCCCAGGGCGTTACCGTTCAGGAGCTCGCCGAGGCGCTCGACGTTCCGGCCAACGACATCATCAAGCGCCTGTTCCTGCTGGGTACGCCGCTCACCATGACGCAGTCCATGTCCGATGACCTCGTCGAGCTCGTTGCCGACGACCTGGGTCGTCAGATCAAGATCATCACCCCCGAGGAGGAGAACACCTTCTCGTTCTACGACGATCCCGCCGACCTTAAGCCACGCGCCCCGGTCGTCACCGTCATGGGCCACGTCGACCACGGCAAGACGAGCCTCCTCGACGCCATCCGTCACACCGGTGTCGCTGCCGGCGAGGCGGGCGGCATCACCCAGGCAATCGGCGCTTCGCAGGTTATGATCAACGACCGCAAGATCACCTTCATCGATACCCCGGGCCATGCCACCTTTACGGCCATGCGTGCCCGTGGTGCCAAGGTGACCGACATCGTCATTCTGATCGTGGCTGCCGACGACGGCGTCATGCCCCAGACCGTCGAGTCGATCAACCACGCCAAGGCCGCCGGCGTACCCATCGTCGTCGCCGTCAACAAGATCGATAAGCCGGGTGCCAACCCCGACCGCGTGCGCCAGGAGCTCACCGAGTACGGTGTCATCCCCGAGGAGTGGGGCGGACAGAACATGTTCGTCAACATCTCGGCGAAGCAGAAGATCGGTATCGACGATCTGCTCGAGACCGTGCTGCTCCAGGCAGATGTGCTCGAGCTCAAGGCCAACCCGGACACCTTTGCCTCCGGCAACGTCCTCGAGGCCAAGCTCGACAAGGGCCGCGGCTCGGTCGCTACCGTGCTCGTGACCCGCGGTACCCTGCACGTGGGCGATGCCCTGGTCGCCGGCCTCACCTACGGCCGCGTC
>DXZV01000131.1:2808-5188 GCA_019419485.1 Collinsella sp. | reverse complement strand
CGCTCATCGTCGAAGTCCATATCGATATCGGGCATCTCGGTACGCTGCGGGGACAGGAACCTCTCGAACATCAGGCCGTTCTCGAGCGGGTCGAACGCGGTGATGTTCATGGCGTAGGCGACGATAGCGCCGGCGGCCGAGCCACGGCCGGGGCCGACGCCGATGCCATTGTCCTTGGCCCATTGCACGTACTCGGCAACAATCAAAAAGTAGGCGGCAAAGCCCTTATCGCAGATGACCTTGTATTCGTACTCAAAGCGCTCTTTGATGTTGACGCCGCCGATCTCGCGCGTGGCCCAGTCGTCGCCGTAGTGCTGGCGCAGGCCCTTCTCGCACTCGCGGCGGAACTGGCTCTCGTGCGTCTCGCCGGGATCGAGCAACGGGAAGCGCGGCAGGATGATGGAGTCCCAGTCCAGCTCCACGTAGCACTTGTCGGCGATCTCGAGCGTGTTGTCGCAGGCTTCGGGGCAATACGGGAACATCGCCCGCATCTCCTCCTCGGTCTTCATATAGAACTCCGAGCCGGTCATGCGCATGCGGTTGGGGTCGTCGACCTTGGCGTTCATGCCGATGCACATAATGACGTCCTGTACGGGCGCGTCCTCGCGACGCAAGTAGTGGAAGTCGTTGGTGGCGATGACCTTGACACCCACCTGCTTGGCGATATCGATGAGCGTGCGGTCCATCTGCTCGTCGGTCAGGCCGTTGTCGGTGGTAATGCCGTGTTCCTGAATCTCGATATAAAAGTCGCCGGGATCGAAGGTGTCGCGGAAGGTCTCGGCCCACTTGATGGCGCCCTCCATGTCACCGCGGTCGATGTACTTGGGGATGATGCCCGCGATGCAGGCGCTGGTGCAGATCATGCCCTTGGCGTGGCGGCGCAGGTTGTCGAGCGTCACGCGCGGCTTGTAGTAAAAGCCCTGCACGGCGGCCTCGGAGACCGTCTGCATCAGGTTGACGTAGCCCTCCTGGTCCTTGGCCAGAAGGATCATGTGGTAGAGCTCGGGCTTGTGGTCGCGGGCAAGGGTCTCGTCCGGCGTAAAGTAGACCTCGCAGCCAAAGATGGGCTTGATGACCAGGGGCGGCTTGAGCTCGTCGATGTTGCCCTTCTCGTCCCACATGGCCATGTCCTTCACATACTGGGCATGCTCGCGCGGGTTTTCCTCGGGATCGGGCTCCACCAGCTCGTCGCGACGGTCCTTTTCCAAGAAGGCCTTGTCGTGGCTCCAGGTTTTGTACTCGGGCGTGTTGTGGTTGACGGCGTCGCAGGCTAGCGCCAGGTCGGGCACGCCATACATGTAGCCGTGGTCGGTAATGGCCACGGCGGGCATGCCCAGCTCAACGGCACGGTTGACCATATCCTGGATACGGGTTGCGCCGTCGAGCATAGAGAAGACAGTGTGGTTGTGCAGATGGACGAATGCCATGTGATGAGCTCCGATGCGGGTTCGTGATCTTAGGGTTACGATTCTACCGCACAGCGCGGACGGCACCCGAACCTAGCCCAAACCCACACGGCTCCTATTGAGTTGCGGTGAAATGCGGACTGTTTGGCGGCTTTTTTGACCAAAACAGTCCGTATTCCACCGCAAGTTATCTGAGGACTAGAGGTTGTAGGTGACCACTTGAGGTTCGGCGGGATTGACGAAGATGGTTGGATTCGCCCGCTCCACGCGAACGAACTTGACGGTCACGACCTCAAAGCCCGCCTTGTGCAGAACGTCGGCGTAAACGCGCGCCTGCAAGGCGTGTTTCTCGAGCAGCTGCTCCGGCGTCTCATCCGGCGTGCCACCCGTCTTGTAGTCGATGACCAGTGCGCGCGACGGATCCGCCGGGTCGGTTGCCAAGGCATCGATGGCGCCCTCGGCATAGGCGCCGTAGCGGGCGATATCCTCGTCCTCGCAGCCCAGCGAGAAGAACGGCACCTCGGCACGGATGCACGGCCACGCGAGCAGCTCGGCACGAACCGACGACTTGAGCCAGCGATCCAGAGCGACATCGAAGCGCTCGCGCTGTTCCGGCGTCAGGCGCCACAAGCGAGCCAGGGCGTCGGCACGCTCAACGGGCAGCGCATCGGCACCCATCTCGATGAGCCACTGGCAAGCGGCGTGGAAGGCCGAGCCCAGCGCCATGGGGTTGCCGGCGGGCTCGACAGCAGCCACGTCCGCATCGGCCATCTCCGAGCCATCCGACTCCGCATCATCGCCGGACTCGTCCATGGGAACAAGCGCCTCGGCGGCACGGTCCTCGGACTCGGCATGCAGCGCCACGGCAATTGACGAGTAGCTATACGAGTCACGCACCGGGAACGGACAGATGCCCATGCGCACGCCCACTGCCTGGGGATACACGAGCTCAAACGCATCGGGCTTGGGGTCGG
>DXZV01000131.1:0-2798 GCA_019419485.1 Collinsella sp. | reverse complement strand
GCATTATCAGCGACATCGACATCGCCGCGAACGAGCCTGCCCTCGGCATCCAGCGAAGCGTTAGCCTCAAACGCCTGCTCACCAAACGTAAAGTCCGCCAGCGAGATGAGCTCGTAGTCGCCCGGCTGGGAGTTGTCGAACACCAGACGGTCGCTATCGAGCTGCGGCATGTCCAGACTATCGGTCGGCAGGATGCGGCGCAGCACGTCGTAGGTCAGATCCGTCTCGACATCGAAGGTCGGCGCCATCACCTTGCCGCGGCTCACGCCGGCATCCATCGCCAGAATGAGCAACTCGCGCGCTCGCGTCATGGCGACATAGAGCAGACGAGCCCGCTCCTCGAGCGAAAGCTGCAGGTCGTCGTTACGCAGGCGGGCAAATGCCTCGGCGGGAGAGCCCGTCGCGCAGACGTCCTCCATGAGCTCCGGCGGCAACCACAGCGACGTGCCCTTGCCCTTAAACGCGTGTTCAAACTGCTTTTTGACGTCATCGCCCTTCACGAAGGTCCCGTCGGCAAGCTTAACGCCATCGAAACGAGCCGGCAGCGCCACGACTTGCGCCCCACCCTCGACGCGACCCATCTGTGCCGCACCGGACGATTTGCGCACGCCAAAACACTCGGCAACCGCTACAACCGGATACTCCAGGCCCTTGGACGCATGCACGGTCATGATGCGCACCGCGCCGTCGCCCTCCTCGTTGAGGGCGCCCGGGGCCTCCTTGCCCGCCAAGAAGCGGTCGAAGGCGAGCGCGATGGAGCGCGGAGAATTGCCGAGCTCGGCCTCTGCCTCGGCCACGGCGTCGAGCGCCTTGAGCACGTTGGCGGCAATGGCCTTGCCCTCGGGGCCGCGCTGCGCCAGACGCACGAACCAGCCGGAGGCATTGACCACATCGCGCGCGATGGCGGCGAACGAATCGCGTCCCACGCGACGAAGCGCGTAGCGCAGCACCTCGCGGGCACGCGTCACGAGCGGCAGGTTCTGCAAACCCGGCACATCGGAATCGCTCATGATGCCCACATCGATATTGCGGCGCGACGTCTCGCCCGTCTGCTCGTCGAGCTTGGTCGCCAGCGCCAGGAACTCCTGGGCGCCGAGTGCAAACATCGGCGAGGCCAGCAACGGCATAAGGCCTTGGGCCGTATCGGCCGGATTGGCGAGCGCGCAGACCAGGGCACGCACCGTCTGCACCTCGGCCGCCTGGGCAAAGACCGAGCCGCCTGCGATGACGCAGTCGAGTCCTTGGTCGCGGAAGGCCTGCGCGTAGACGTCGGCATTGGTCATGCGACCCAGCAGCAGCACCATGCCGCCCTGGGGCTGGCCGGCATCGGCAAGCGCATGGAATCGCTCGGCGATCGCACGGGCCTTGGCCTGCGTGCGCTCCTGCATACTGCCGCCGGCAACGAACAGCGCCTGGCGGCGCGAAGCCTTTGCCTTGAGCATGTCCTTGCGTTTGTCGCTCGGTTCAAGATCCAAGAACCCCTGCATCAAACCACCGGTGTCGCCGTCAAAGACGCGCGCCACATAGCGCAGCACCTCGTCGTGGCTGCGGAAGTTGCGCACGAGTTTGACGAGCTCGCCGGCGGGAGCATCGGACGTGGTGACCGTCTCGGACGCCGTCGTCGAACCCACCTTGCGCTCCTGGCGGCGAAACACCTCGACCTCGGCACCACGGAAGCGATAGATCGACTGCTGCGCATCGCCCACCGTGCACAGCGCGCGCTCGCCCGCACCCGTCAAATAGCGAATCAGATCGACCTGCATCTGGTCGGTATCTTGGAACTCGTCGATCATGACCATCTTAAAGCGGCCCTCATAGGCAGCTCGAATAGCCGGGTAGTCGCGCAGCGCCTCGTACGCCATGCGCAGCAGGTCATTGTTATCGAGCGCGGACTGGTCGGCCTTGAGCGCACGGTACTCCGCCTCTACGGCACGGGCAAGCCCCACCAGCGCATCGAGCGCCGGGCCGCCGCAGGCAAGCACGATATTGATAAACGCATCGGCGGCCTCGGCCTTGAGTAGCTCCACCTGCTCCTTAGGAAACGCCTTGCTCGCCCGAGGCATACTGCACGACATCATGAGTCGCGCCGCGTCGGCCATGGTCTTGCCGCTCGCCTCGAACGCGTCGATGGCATCGAGCGCCACCTGTGCCTTCTCGGTCGCGGCCTTGCTTGCGCCCAGCGCCGCACGATAGGCATCGGCAAGCGCCGAGGTGTCGGCCTGGCCGCGCGCCACGCACACATCGTCCATGCCGCCCGGAAGCTGGCTCGATAGCTCCAGCAAGTCGCGCACCAGGCCTTTGATGGTGGTACCGGCGCCAAACGTCCCGCCCTCGCCCGCCATGGGATACCAGGCGTAGAGGGCCTTAAGCGAAGTGGCGAGCTCGGGCGCGGCATCGGGCGCCGTCGCGCGCCCCAGCACATGCTCGACAGCCTGATCCATAAGCTCGTCGGTATCGGTGAGCACCGTGAACTCGGGATCGATGCCCAGCTCCAACGCATGCGCGCGCAGAATGCGCGAACACATGCCGTGAATGGTCGAGATCCAAGCGTCATCGACCGTCAGGGCCTCTTCGTCCATCCCCTCGTCGATAAGCGCACGGCGCACGCGGTCGCGGATCTCGGCCGCGGCGTCTTTGGTAAAGGTAATGGCGAGCACCTGGTCCAGATGCTCGACAAACGGACCGGATTCGGGCGAGAGCGCATAGACGATGCGGCGCGTGAGGGTAAAGGTCTTGCCCGAGCCGGCACCTGCCGAGACAAACAGCGGACGGTCGAGCGCTTCGACGACTTGCAGCTG
>DXZV01000130.1:978-5208 GCA_019419485.1 Collinsella sp. | reverse complement strand
GGCCGCGGCGGCCCGCGCTGCATGAGCATGCCCTTCTGGCGCGAGGACCTCTAAGGTCTTCAAGGACCCGTACAGGTCTTAATACATACATCTAGCTGCCATTAGATGTCTCCCATTGGGGCGGTGCGGGTATTCGCACCGCCCCAATCTTGTATGAGGAGCGTCAACACGATTGGATGACTGCTTTTGTAAGGAGCTTGGCCATGGATATCAAGACAATCGGCGTTGAGGAGTGGCTTAACGTTTGGGAGAAGAGCGCTACGTGGGATATCGCCCAGTCGACAATCTCCTCGCTTACCATGGGCGAGCTGCGCGCGCTCGACGACCAAGATGGTGCTACGTTCTACGAGCGCCTGGACCGCGAGAAAATGAACTACGGCTGGATTGAGGGTTCGCCGGAGTTTAAGGCCGAGGTTGCCAAGCTGTATCGTCGCGAGGTCAATTCCGATCATATTCTGCAGACCAATGGCTGCACGGGTGCCAACCTCAACGCCATCATGGCCGTGGTCGAGCCCGGCGACCATGTGATTGCCGAGTGGCCCACCTATGCGCCGCTCTATGAGATCCCGCGTACACTCGGCGCCGAGGTTGAGTATTGGGAGCTTTGCGAGGAGCTCGGATGGAAACCCGATATCGAACAGCTCAAGCGCTTGGTGCGCCCCAACACCAAGCTCATTTGCATCAATAACGCATCGAACCCTATCGGTACGGTGCTCGATGCCGATACGCTCGGCCAGATCGCCGAGATTGCCCGCTCGGTTGGCGCCTATGTGCTGTGCGACGAGGTGTACCTGCCGCTTGAGAACACCGAGGACTTTTTGTCGATGGCCGATGTGTACGAGAAGGCCATCGTCACCAACTCGGTGTCCAAGACCTATTCGACGCCTGCGGCCCGCGTGGGCTGGGTTGTGGCAGACGAAGAGGTATCTAACCGCATTCGCACTTACCGCGACTACACCATGATTTGCGGCGGCGTGTTCAACGACGCCCTGGCGACCTATGTGCTCGAGCACAAGGACAAGATCCTCGAGCGCAACCGCAAGATCGTGTTTGGAAACCGCGATATCGCGCAGGCTTGGATCGACACGCAGCATCGTGTCTCCTGGACGGCCCCGCAGGGTGTGTCCACCTCGTTTATCCAGCTGGACATTCCCGAGGATGACGAGGAGTTCTGCAAGCGCCTGTTGTCCGAGAGGGGAGTGCTGCTGGTACCTGGCAGCCGCTTTGAGCTTCCCTGTGGCGCACGCCTGGGCTACTGCGCGAGCGAGGACGTTCTGCGCGAGGGCCTGAGGCTTTTGGGCGAGGCGCTGGCGGAGTTCGATCGCTAGGATTCCGACGGCTCTCAAGGCCGCTCAAATCTGCCTACGATTATCGATAACAGTCCCGTTTCCCATGAGGGGAGCGGGACTGTTTTTCTATACCGAGAAGTCAAGTTGTTACAAATGAGGCCGTAAGGCGAGCCGGTGTTCGTTGGGCCTTATACTGAACTTCCGGTGAACGGTACCAAGCGTCTGGTAAACGGTAATATGCATACCAGAAATGAATAGGACAAACTTTTTTCTGAATAAAAATGAAAATGGTTGAGACGCGGTATGAATCGCTAATTCTATTCATAGCTTTATTAGAAATATGCAATTTGAGGGTGGTTTAATAAAGTTAAGTTCCATTTGCTATTTGGTTTGAAAAAGCATTTAAGCACGTAAATAAACTTTATTAAATCAAAGTGTGCCATGCGTGAAGTATATGTGTATGCCGTTCACCCCTCATAAAAAACCGTTCGGGGGCAAGGTGGAAGTATGGGCTGATTTTGGATATAAATATGTCGTCAGCAATAACGCCTCACACGGAGGGGCGCTAACGAATCGGCCCTGACAAGGGCCCGAAAGAAAGGTAGGAGGCCATGACGAAAGGTCTGCACGTGCCTTCCGAGATCGGCAAGCTCAGGAAGGTCTGCCTGCACCGTCCCGGCGACGAGCTCCTCAACCTGCCGCCCGACGAGCTCGAGCGACTCCTGTTCGACGACGTCCCGTTCCTTGAGGTCGCGCAGCAGGAGCACGACACCTTCGCCCAGATCCTGAGGGACCAGGGCGTGGAGGTGCTCTACCTCGAGAACCTCGTCGCAGAGGTGTTCGACCAGGTCCCCGGCGCCCGCGCCGAGTTCACCGACCAGTACATCGCCGAGGCAGGCATCCGCGGCCAGCACATGCCGCAGATCGTCCGCGAGAAGCTGGACTCCATCGAGGACAACCTCGAGTTCGTCAAGAAGACCATGGCCGGCATGACCAAGGCCGAGATCGACATGCCCCTCACGGCGTCCACGACCCTCGACTCCCTGGTCAACTCCGAGTCCGAGTCCGACCTGATCATCGACCCGATGCCCAACCTCTACTTCACCCGCGACCCGTTCGCGGTCGTCGGCGAGGGCGTCAACCTCAACCGCATGTACTCGGTCACCCGCAACCGCGAGACCCTGTACGGCAAGTACGTCTTCAAGTACCACCCCGACTACAAGGACGTCTCCCTGTACTTCCGCCGCGACTGCCAGTTCCACACCGAGGGCGGCGACGTGCTGAACATCAACGAGAAGACCCTCGCCGTCGGCATCTCCCAGCGCACCCAGGCCGCAGCCATCGACGTCATGGCCCAGAACATCTTCTGGAACTCCGACTCCAAGGTCGAGCGCATCCTGGCCTTCGACATCCCCGTCTCGCGCGCCTTCATGCACCTCGACACGGTCTTCACCCAGATCGACGTCGATAAGTTCACGATCCACCCCGCCATCATGGGCACCCTGCGCGTCTACGAGCTGACCGCCGGCAAGAACCCGGGCGACGTGAACATCCGCCTGATCGAGGACACCCTCGAGCACGTCCTGGAGGACGCCACCGGCGTCGACCAGGTCAAGCTGATCCCCTGCGGCGGCGGCGACCCGATCGCGGCCTCCCGCGAGCAGTGGAACGACGGCTCCAACACCCTGTGCGTCGAGCCCGGCAAGATCTGCGTCTACGCCCGCAACACCGTCACCAACGACGTGCTGTACAAGGAGGGCCTGGACCTTCTCGTCGTGCCCTCCGCCGAGCTCTCCCGCGGCCGCGGCGGCCCGCGCTGCATGAGCATGCCCTTCTGGCGCGAGGACCTCTAAGTCTTTCCGTTTCCGGTGCGGTCTCCCTACAACCGCACCGGTTTCGCCCGTCAAACGGACAACACTAATACTTACGTAATTCATTTCTTCGAAAGGATTCGAACCATGGGTGTTAACCTCTCCGGCCGTAGCTTCCTCAAGCTCCTCGACCTCACCACCGAGGAGATCGAGTACCTGCTCAAGCTCTCCAAGAACTTCAAGGACATGAAGCGCGCTGGCGTTCCGCACCGCTATCTCGAGGGCAAGAACATCGTCCTGCTCTTCCAGAAGACTTCCACCCGTACCCGCTGCGCCTTCGAGGTCGGCGGCATGGATTTGGGCATGGGCGTCACCTACCTCGATCCGGGTTCGTCGCAGATGGGCAAGAAGGAGTCCATCGAGGACACCGCCCGCGTTCTCGGCCGCATGTATGACGGCATCGAGTTCCGTGGCTTTGCCCAGGACGACGTCGAGGAGCTTGCCGCTAAGTCCGGCGTGCCCGTCTGGAACGGTCTGACCACCGAGTGGCACCCCACTCAGATGCTCGCCGACATCCTGACCGTCCAGGAGAACTTCAACTACGACATCAAGGGCAAGACCCTCGTCTTCATGGGCGACTGCAAGAACAACGTCGCTCGCTCCCTCATGGTCGTCTGCTCCAAGCTCGGCATGAACTTCGTGGCCTGCGGCCCCGAGGAGTGCATGCCCGCTGACGACGTCATCGAGGCCTGCAAGCCCATCGCTGAGGCCAACGGCTGCACCATCAAGCTGACCACCGACGTCAAGGACGGCGTCACCGGTGCTGACGTTCTCTACACCGACGTGTGGGTCTCCATGGGCGAGCCCGACGAGGTCTGGGCCGAGCGCATCACTCAGCTCACCCCGTATCGCGTTACCTCCGAGGTCATGGCTATGGCCAACCCGGGTGCCATCTTCCTGCACTGCCTGCCCAGCTTCCACGACACCAACACCACGATTGGCGCCGAGAAGTGCGAGCAGTTCGGCATCACCGAGCAGGAGGTCACCGACGAGGTCTTCGAGAGCCCCGCTTCCAAGGTCTTCGACGAGGCCGAGAACCGCATGCACACCATCAAGGCGGTCATGTACGC
>DXZV01000130.1:0-968 GCA_019419485.1 Collinsella sp. | reverse complement strand
GAGCATCTAGCATCTCGCTCGGGGTGCATTGCTGCGCACCCCGAGCGCTTTTGTCTGGTAAAAATCTCGCACAGAGCGACATGCACGGCACGGAAGAGCCGCTTCGGGCGAGATCAGTAATTGATTAATGAAGGGGGGATGAGAACTATGACTGAGACCGCTAAGAAAAAGCGCGGTATGCCTTCATCGTTCACCATTCTTCTTGCTCTGCTGGCAATCGTCGCGGTTATCACCGTTATCGTCTCCGGTACGTCCGGTGGCGCGGTTACCGCTGCCCGCTTGAGCGATTTCTGCACCGCCCCGGTCAAGGGCTTCGCTGACGCTCTGCCCGTCTGCCTCTTCGTTATGATCCTCGGCGGCTTCCTCGGCATGATGACCGAGACCGGCGCCCTGGACAACGGCATTGCCGTTCTGGTGCAGAAGCTTAAGGGCAATGAGATCATGCTCATTCCCGTGCTGATGCTCATCTTCTCCCTCGGTGGTACCACCTATGGTATGTGCGAGGAGACCGTTCCCTTCTACGCCCTGCTCGCCGCCACCATGATGGCTGCTGGCTTCGACCCCATGGTCGGCGCTGCTACCGTCCTGCTCGGCGCTGGCTGCGGCTGCCTCGGCTCCACGGTTAACCCGTTTGCCGTCGGTGCTGCCGTTGACGCTCTGACTGGCGTTGGCATTGAGGTCAACCAGTCCATCATCATCGGCCTCGGTGCCGTCCTGTGGATTGTTACCACTGTTATGTCCATCCTCTTCGTTATGAGCTATGCCAAGAAGGTCAAGGCTGACAAGGGTTCCACCATCCTTTCGATGCAGGAGCTCAAGGACGCCGAAGAGGCTCACGGTAAGGCTGCTTCCGAGGTTAACAAGGAGGTCAAGCTCACCGGTCGTCAGAAGGGTGTTCTGATCGCCTTTGCCTTCACCTTCGTCGTCATGATCGTCGGCTTCATCCCGCTGGCCGACCTCAATGAGGG
>DXZV01000013.1:20974-22824 GCA_019419485.1 Collinsella sp. | reverse complement strand
TGCTGGGCGCGATGATGTCCTTGTCCAGGATCACAAAATGGCCGATGCCGCCGCGCGCGAGCGCTTCGCAGCAGTTGGATCCCACGCCGCCACAGCCCAGCACCAGCACCGTGGCGTTGGCGAGTTTTTTGAGCGCCTCGCGGCCCATGATGATCTCGAGCTTGGTGTCGCGTGTCTCGACGAGTGCAGCAGTTTCGGTCATAGACATCCTCCGATGGGGAAGCGAATCGTGTTTTAGCTATCGCCATTATAGGTATTATCGCGATTCCATTTGAGCCCTAGGGGCTTGTTGAAATGAGGCAGTGATTCGCATAAGATGAAGCAGATGGCACCCGTTGCAGCGGGTTGGCCAACTCCCAAACACGTTTGTAGCGTGAGAAGTGGCCGTCTTCGCATTACGCGGGGGCGGCTATTTCATTCGACCTCCAATGTGGATGCCGAGCTCCACAGCCGCGATTACAAGCAACAACAACGTCAGGACATCGTTAATACTCATAGTCCATCTCCTTCTTGGGAAGAGGGAGCTGGCCCATCTGCTTCTGGACCCATTGTATCTAAAAACGAACGAATGTTCTATACATAACATTGCTATTAGATAATTAGACAAACATCTAAATATCGAGTATAGTGTGCACGTCGCGAGAGATAGCGAGAGGAGGTTCTATGCCGGGAGAAGGTTTTAAGGCGCTGGCGGATCCAACGCGGCGGCGCATTTTAGAACTGCTGCGCGAGGGCAATTGCACGGCGGGGGAGCTCGCCGAGCATTTCGACATAAGCAAACCGTCGCTCAGCCATCATCTGGCAACGCTTAAAAACGCCGGGCTGGTGACCGATGAGCGCCATGGCCTAAACATCGTTTACAGCTTAAATACCACCGTCATGCAGGACTTGATTGGCTGGTTTATGGGCTTTACAAACACTGAAGGTGATAAGGATGAATAACGAAAACAAGGGCATTCACGCCACGGGGGTATCGCCGCGTGTATGGGCCATGCTTGTTGTGGTCTGCGCTATTAATGTCGCGGCGCACCTTATGGTGATGCCGAGCTTGCCTGCACAGATTCCCACGCACTGGGGAGCGAACGGCGCCGTCGACGGTTGGGGCCCTAGCTGGATGGCCTCCGCGCTCGGCGTGCTGCCTCTGGCACTTCTTGCAATGTTCTACGTGGTGCCACGCATTGACCCCAAAGGTGAGGCATATCGAACCTCGGGCAAGTTCTATCAGGGCTTCGTAATCGCCTTCACCTTGTTCATGTGTGCCATAAGCTGGTTGGGTGAGCTTACGGTCTGGGGCGTGGTGCCGGCGGTCGGTTCGGTCAACGTGCTGATTTCCGGTGCCATCGGTTTGCTGTTCATCGGCGTAGGCAACTACTTGCCGCGTGTGAAGCAGAACTATACGCTCGGTATCAAGACGCCTTGGGCGCTTGCCGATCCCGAGAACTGGCGCCGTACGCAGCGTTTTGGCGGCGCCTGCTTTATGGTGCTGGGCGTTGGCCTGATTGTGATGGGCGTGGCGGGTAGCGTGCTTTCGAGTGAAGTCGTCGCCGCGGTGATTGCGGTTCTGGCGTTTGGTTCAGCTGGAGCTGCCTACGTCTATTCGTATCTGCTGTGGCGCAAATCGCAGCGAGCCGCTCGTTAAGGTTGCGGAAAACTAGCGTACGCAGTTCATAGTATGTTCCGAGGGACTTTTCCCAGGTAGTATTAGGGGGTGTGGGCAACCATGCCCCTTTTTCGTTTAGTTTCAGAGCTGGTTTCCTCATTTCGTTTCCACTAAAGCGAATCAAGAATAGGGAAACAGAAGGTAGAAAGGATAAAATAGGCAAATGGCGGAGTTTATCTACCAGATGTAT
>DXZV01000013.1:18887-20964 GCA_019419485.1 Collinsella sp. | reverse complement strand
GGCTCGTAAGGCCCATGGCGACAAGGTGATTCTTGACGACGTGACCCTGAGCTTCTATCCCGGTGCCAAGATCGGCGTCGTGGGCCCCAACGGCATGGGTAAGTCGACCCTGCTCAAGATCATGGCCGGTATCGAGGAGGTCTCCAACGGCGATGCAAGGCTTACCCCCGGCTACACCGTGGGCATCCTGCAGCAGGAGCCGCCGCTCGATGACGACAAGACCGTCATCGAGAACGTGCGCATGGCGTTTGGCGATATGATCGCCAAGGTCGATCGCTTCAACAAGATCGGCGAGGAGATGTGCGACCCGGACTGCGACATGGACGCCCTCATGGCCGAGATGGGCAAGCTTCAGGACGAGATCGATGCCGCCGATGGCTGGGATATCGATTCCAAGCTCGGCCAGGCCATGGACGCCCTGCAGCTGCCCGATTCCGACATGCCGGTTAACGTGCTCTCTGGCGGCGAGCGCCGCCGCGTGGCCCTGTGCAAGCTGCTGCTCGAGGCTCCCGACCTGCTGCTGCTCGACGAGCCCACGAACCATCTGGACGCCGAGTCGATCCTGTGGCTCGAGCACTTCCTGCACAACTACCAGGGTGCAGTGCTGGCCGTCACACACGATCGCTACTTCCTGGATAACGTTGCCGAGTGGATCTGCGAGGTCGACCGCGGTCACCTCTATCCCTACAAGGGCAACTACTCCACGTATCTGGAGACCAAGGCCGCGCGTATCGAGGCTCAGGGCAACCGCGATGCCAAGCTCGCCAAGCGCATGGAGGCCGAGCTCGAGTGGGTGCGCAGCTCGCCCAAGGCTCGTCAGGCCAAGAACAAGGCCCGTCTGGCTCGCTACGAGGAGATGGAGGCCGAGGCCCGCGCAAGCCAGAAGCTCGACTGGACCGATATCCGCATCCCTGTGGGCCCGCGTCTGGGCAACAAGGTGCTCGAGGCCCATCACCTGCACAAGGAGTTCGACGGTCGCGTGCTCATCGATGACCTATCGTTCACCCTGCCGCGCAACGGCATCGTGGGCGTTATCGGCCCCAACGGTGTCGGTAAGACCACGCTGTTCAAGACGATTGTGGGTCTGGAGCCGCTGACTTCGGGCGAGCTCGAGGTGGGCGAGACCGTCAAGATTTCTTACGTCGACCAGAACCGTTCCGGCATCGACCCCGATAAGAACCTATGGGAGGTCGTCTCGGACGGCCTGGAGCACATGATGGTCGGCGAGACCGAGGTTCCGAGCCGCGCGTACGTGGCGAGCTTTGGCTTTAAAGGCCAGGACCAGCAGAAGCGCGCTGGCGTACTCTCCGGTGGCGAGCGCAACCGTCTGAACTTGGCACTTACGCTCAAGCAGGGCGGCAACCTGCTGCTCCTCGACGAGCCCACGAACGATCTTGACGTCGAGACGCTGTCCTCGCTCGAGGCGGCGCTGCTCGAGTTCCCGGGCTGCTCGGTGGTCATTAGCCACGACCGCATGTTCCTGGACCGCGTCGCCACGCACATCCTGGCGTGGGAAGGCACCGACGAGAACCCGGGCAACTGGTATTGGTTCGAGGGCAACTTCGAGGCCTATCAGGCCAACCGCATCGAGCGCCTGGGCGAGGACGCAGCCCAGCCGCATCGTATTCACCGCAAGCTGACGCGCGATTAGTAGCAAGTAGAAAGGCCGCCAGCAAGGGCGGCCTTTCTTGTAGCAATTGCACTGCAGCTATGCCCTGGCTGCTGGTTTGATTCATAATCAAAGTCATCTCTTTGGGATTAAAGCCCGTTTTTGCTATGAGTGATTTTCTAATTCCGTTTAAAACGTAAAGACGTATTGGGCTACAAGGACATAAGCAAATCGAATTGAAATATAACCAGTGCTGTAACGTTACAAAAAAGGTTATAGAATAGGAGTATCTTATAAGTCGCTCCTCTAGAAAGAAGAACATATGCTTTCGCGTCGTCGTTTTCTGCAACTTGTCGCGTCTTCAATTGTCGCCTTAGCCGCACGTCCGAAAGAGGTTTTTGCTTCGACGGGCAATATTGATGGTGAGCAGATACAATTTACTTCAGAAATTGCGCAAGAGCTTGCCGA
>DXZV01000013.1:15653-18877 GCA_019419485.1 Collinsella sp. | reverse complement strand
ATATAAAGGGACTCCTCGGCTCTTCGTATACGCCCTCTGACCCTATTCCTTTTGTAGACGTTGATGGGTCCCCGCTTGGCTACATTGTTCCGGTTGTGACATTCAATAGAGCCGCGGGCTATTTGGTTTTAGATGCTTCAGATGATGAAATACTTACGGGATATCGTTTTGGAGACGGCTTAGTCAGCCCTATGGATCGGGGAGCAGATCTTGGTGTTGAGTCTTATTCTTTCAATAACCCAGTCGTAATGATCAATCCATTCGAATTCGGTGTGCAATCTTTGGACGGTTCAATAACAACAAATTGCGGAAGAACAATCCCGGCTGTTTCCATAGAAGGACGGCCTGTCGTTTTATCGAATAAACCTTCAAGCTGGAACGATGTCGTAATTTACACAACTCAAATGCAGGATTACACAGTATCTGGATTTCGTTCCATTTCTCAGTTTATGTCATATGATGAAAGCGAGATTAAGAGGCTTACTGCCCACTATGCTTGTATGGTGACAGCTTTTTCGAACGTTGCGGAACTGTATGGCATTGCCAATTTATATAGCGACCCTTCGCAATATATGCAGATATGGAATTACACCAATACCCATGCTCTTTCCGATGAAGAACAGACTGTTCCCGGCGTTGTTTTGGGCGGAACGCCGATATCAACCTGTGCAACGGGGTTTACAAATTACTGCGCAAGCAGAGGAAGTACTCTTATCGCCCGCACTGTCTCCTCTCCGGCTATCGCGAGCATTCAAAATGAGATTAACTCTAATAGACCGAATGTTTTACATGCGAGTTTGTACAACGGATCAGCCCATTCTGTAACAGCGGAGGCTTACGCCACACTTACTGGTAAGAAAACTGGAGAGACAAGGCAGATGATTGGCATAGCGGACGGCTGGAATTCATCTTTATCCTTCCTGAAGTATGATCAGAGCTATTATGCGTGGACTTATGGAACGACTTTTTCGAAGTAGGGCGATTCGTCTAGCTCTGTCTTTGGTGCTGATGGCTTCATTGGTGGGCTGTTCAACAAAGGAAGAGATATCGCGCGGAGGTTCCGGAGAAGTGACTGCGACAGACTCAGGTTCATTAGAAATAGCTGGCGGGCATGCCGATGTGATGTTACAAGGAGAAGGCGTGCTTAGGTCGATTGATGCTGAAGACGCTGTCTGCTCAATAGAGGATTTGAAGACAGGTGAAACTGCATCGTACCGAGTTTCAGATAATGCTGCGAATATGATTGAGTCGATACCGACTGGAGCGCAGGTTTCTTTTAGATACTTTGCTCCGCAACTTGAGGATGAGCTTGCTTCTCTGGTGTCTATATGCGCCGATGACAACTAAAAGGCCTGAATTCAAACGGCCTCGGATGGTCAATTGGCTATCCGAGGCCGTTTTTTACTCGACCGGGGCTTCGACCTTGTCGATGGCCCAGGTGGCTCCGAGGCCGCCGGTGGTGTTGCGGCGAATGCGTACGGTGACTTCGTGGCGTTTGCCGGCCTGTGTGTAGCGCAGGGGGAAGCTCGCGCGGTTACGGCCAGCCTCGATGGTACCGCGCTCGCGAGCGATCCAGTAGTACTCGCCGACGATGCCGAGGGTGTCGGCGCCGTAGGGGAGATAAGTCGACAGCTGGTGCAGCAGCGGACTAGGGCAGAAGACCTCGGTCGCGAAATCGATGGGGAAGTCCCCGGGGATGGTCGGTGCTGCGGGAGCGGGGGCCGGTGCTGAATTGGGGACCGGAGTCGGTGCAGGTGTGGGAGCCTGGTCACAGGCGGGTGCGGATGCGGACTCAATGACAGGTGCAGACTCAGATGCCGCTTCTGGCTTAGCTATGGAATCTGTCGGTTCCACGGAGATGGACGTGTCTTCGGTCCCGGTTTTGGCACCGGCCTGCGGAGTGTCCTCTGCCTCGACGTTCGGCTTGGCCTCGACCGGCGTGGATACCATGGTGGTGATGCCGGCGTTGGCGTTCTCGGGGTCATAGACAACCGTGAGCGAGATGGCGGGCTGCGGCGTCTCGGGTTCCGGCGTCGCCTCGGTAGCGTCTTGATTCGCGGGCTCGTCGGACTGGTCGTCCTCGGCGTTGTCGCCAAAGACATCGCTGTTTTGGAACGCAGGCGTCTCGGGTTGGCCGGCGGTTTCTTCGGCTTTCGACTTGGGAACCTCGTTGAGCTCAACGGCGGCTTCCTGCTCAGCCATGACTTCGGGCTCGGTCGTGGCAGCGATTTCAGTTTCGACCTCTGCCGTTACTTCAGCAGTGACTTCAGCCTCTACCTCGGGCTCGGGCTCCGGAGCGACTTCGGCCACGGACTCGGGCTCGGGACGCTTAACGTGCTTGGGACGCACGGCCTTCAGGTCCTTCTCGCCGCGCTTTTTCTTTTTGTAGGACTGCTTGGCGCCCTTGGCGGCCTTGGGCTTGTCCTCGCCCTTGGCAAGGGCAGCATCCCAGGCCTCATTGGCGATGACGGTGGCATACAGACGTCCGCCCTTAAAGACGGTCAGCTTAATGCAGTCGTCGAGTTCCTCGAGCAGCTCGCGCGTGGACTCGAAGCCCAGGTCATAAGCGGTCATATCGCCAGCGGCGAGTGTCTCCTCGACCTGTGTCATAAACGTTTGCTTGCCGCATCCAATCGCATCGCGCAGCAGGCGATACAGATAGATGTGGTTGCCCAGCGATAGCGTGGGCTTAACTATTGTCTTGCTCATGGCAAATCTCCTCTTTACACACCAAAGCATCTTACCATCGCGCAGGGCTTGCCACCTCGGCGCCCAAAGCAAACGGGCGCGACCGTTGCCGGTTCGCGCCCGTTATACAGGTCGGTTATCTGTGAGAGGCGATCGTGCTTAGTTGCCCGATGTCGTGCCTTGGCTCGAGCTGTCGGATGCCGTGCCGGATGCGGTTCCGCTCGAGCTGTTTGTGTTGCTGTTGTCGGTTGAGCCCGTGCCCGATGCATTGCCGCTCGTCTGGTCACCCGTGCTCTGCTGAGAGCCGTCGGTCGTTTGGCTGGAGTCGGTCGTTCCGGATTGTGTGCCGCCGCTGTTCGAAGAGGAATCGGTGCCTTGCGACTGATCAGGGGTGGTCGAGGAAGAATCGGTGGGTGCGGAGTTGGCCTGTGAGTCGTTCTGCTGGCTTTGCGATTGGCCGGCGCTGTCCGCGTCTTGCTCGGTCGTGCGCGACGAAAGGATTGGCTCGGGGCGCTCGCCCAGACCCTCACCGGCGG
>DXZV01000013.1:6369-15643 GCA_019419485.1 Collinsella sp. | reverse complement strand
TATAAGGATGGCGCCGGCGCAGGCGATAACCGCGACGATGGCGATGGCGATCGAGAAGATGATGACCTTCTTTTGCGTCTGGCTGCGCTCTTCCGCCGCCTTGGCGCGCAGGCTGTTGGGGGCGACGCGCGCCGTGGTCGCGCGTCCCGCGACCTGACGCATCTCCTGCGTAGTCGCCGCGCCGCCCAGGTGCTCCTCGGCATTAAGCTCAACGGGCTCATAGGCGCCGGCGGGGTAGTCGACGGCGGCGTGCGTACCTTTGAGGGCTTCGGCGCTGGCAGAGATAAAGTGGCGGTAGACCTGCGAGGACACAACGGTGATGACCGAGCTCACGGCGGCACCAATTACTGAACCAGCGATACCAATCTTGGAGGCAAGCGCCACGCTCGTGGCGGCAGCTGCGGCGCCGGCGATGATCTGGGGAATGGAAATGTCATCGAACAGGCCCTTTTTGGGCGCGATGGCCATGGTCTGTCCGATGGAATGGTTCTCGTGCACGCCGTTGTTGAGCGATGCCGGCGTCATGACGCGCGTGCGCGGCGCGTCGGTGTACTTGGTTGTCATACGGGGTCCTCCCGGTGTAAATCTGCTTCGTTTCGTGTAGCCATCAGGGTACCCACCAGATGTGAATCATACGTGACATTTAACAGATACCATCAACTCATCAAGGGGGCCTGCTGTCTTTGGTGCAATAGCTTGATGCTAAACTGGATTTATGTTTGCGAGGTGGTTTACGTGATGTACCCGTATATGACATTCGAAGATGGAACCGAGGTCATTCATTCTGACCTGATTACAGATGGCGATATTGAAAAGGTTATCGTGCATTTTGAGCGACCGACGGCAGAGGGCTTCGACTCCGCTCGTTGTGAGTTGCCTTCCTGTTCGTGGACTGACTGGGAAGGGCATTTTACTCAGAGTGAAAAACGAGCTTTCGAAGAGTGTCTGAGCAAATAATTTAGATTAGTTCGAGTTTAGTTCGAATAAAGAAGCTGAATGCGATGACCTAAAGCGTATGCATTTTTAGTATTAGATGCGTATGAAATGGAGGATGTGAATGGATGAGCTAATAGACTTTAAAAAACGATTTCTCAAGAATGGCGAGCTGGTTTCAATTCCAAAAAAGGAAAGCTATAAAAGAATCATGCTGCTATGGGCCGTCTCTTTCTTTGAATTAAATACAAGTTATACGGAGCTTCAGGTTAATCGTGTGCTGTCACAGCTCTATCCTGATTATGCCGTGTTGAGGCGGTACTTGGTTGATTATGGATTCCTATTAAGGGATGAACGAGGCCTGAAATACGAGGTTAATCGTGATGTTCACGGTATTGAGAGCTAGCCGTCCGGTTCGGGTCCTATATATTGCTAGAGGGATAAGCGAAATAGGCAATTGGTGTGCGAATATTGCTTTGCCAATGCTGATTTACGAGGTAACTCACGATGTTTCTGCAACTGCTTTGATGGTCTGCTGCAGATTTGCCCCCTCTCTGTTTTCAGTTGCGCTCGCGCAGCTGCCTCAGAAGATGGGTATCGGGACACTGCAGGCCATGAGATTGGCAGACTTAATTCGCGCGGGATTATTCGTTTGCTATATTTTTGTTGATAGTAAATGGAGTATGTTTGCTATTACGTGCGCGGTATCGCTTTGCCGAACGGTAGAAATGCCCTGCTTTTACTCGTTGTTAAGAGCCAATACGAATAGTATCAATCGCGACGTAATTAATAATTCGTTTGGGTTCCTGCAGAATTTGATGATGGTTCTGGGGCCAGTTGCCGGCGGTTTTGTTGTCGCTCAATTTGGGGCGGAGGCTGTTCTTGCATTAGACGCGCTTTCTTTTGCCGCGTCGTTCTGGTTGCTGCGAGATGTTCCGTCTGTTATCGAGGTTAATGATAAAGAGGGAATAAGCAAAAATGAAAAAAACAGGACTGCATTTAGTGATCTTAGCGCGAAGCACTTGGCAATTGGTTTCCTATTAATCGATATTTCTAGTGGC
Organism: Collinsella sp.; assembly: GCA_019419485.1. GTDB lineage: Bacteria > Actinomycetota > Coriobacteriia > Coriobacteriales > Coriobacteriaceae > Collinsella. The sequence goes on along the minus strand of DXZV01000013.1, from coordinate 13,649 downwards.
GTGGCATTCGGCTCTCTGAATTCTCTTTTGCCAGCTATAGCGCAATTGCAATTTGACTCGTCATCGATACAATACGGATTCCTTCAGAGTAGTCTTACAATCGGACTGTTGTTCGGAAATACAATATATGGTCGTTTAATCAGTGGTTCCGATTGCGTTAAATCATATTGTTTTGTGACGTATCTTGCGCTCGGTGCGTATCTGGCGTTTGGCTATCGCTATGCGTCTGGGATATCGTTTATTTTCCTTTTTATCGTCGGTGCCGGAAACGCCATTCAAGATGTGCTTCTCATAACATCGCTGCAGGATTTGGCGAGAGACGGATCTGAATCGATAAGCCTGTTTTCAATTAGGGAGTCTTTGCAATCGGTTGCTGTTGTTATTTCAACACTTCTTGTTTCGCTGTTCACGAGCATCGCGATGTTCTCAATTCTCGTTACAGGACTTGGTGTATTTTCAATTATGATGGTAGTTGTGTTTCAATTGAATTATTTGCGAAAGATGTGACGTTGATATGCCTAAAACGCTTTTAGTATTTCCCCCAGGATGGAGTCCAGTGGGGCCGTATCTTGCCTTGCCTGTTTTGAAGTCATATCTTCAAGAGGTTGAACAATACAAAGTTGACATTGTTGACTTAAACGTGGAATTTTACGATGACCTCCTATCTTTTAGACATGTCGAAGAGTGCTGTAAAAGGTATCGGGAATCAAAGGATTCGTTTAGTTCGAATGTTCAATTAACAATCGAGTTGATACAAAAGTCGGCACTTAATGTTGACGAGGCAAAAGATATTTTCAGATCGAAGAGATACTTTAATCTAAAAGAAAGACAATATGCTGAAAACATTTTTAGAAATGCACTCTATATCATAAATCACGTCTCATATGGAGTTAAATACACGTTCAACTCCATAGATCTGCCCTATGATTATTATTCGACACCAGAAATAATGAAATCGCTTGCGGATACCTTGCATAATCCGTTTATTTCCTTCTATGAAACTGCCTTTCTTAAGCGTATTCAGAGGGAAAAATTCGAGTTTATTGGGATTTCGGTGAGCGGCTGTTTCCAATTGATTTCTGCAGTTACGTTAGCGAAACTGATTAAGGAAGAATGTCCATCTGTTAAACACGTCTCATTGGGCGGCAATTACATTACTCGTTTAGCAGATGACTGCATGAAAGAATGGCATCCCTTTTTTGAATACATTGATTCGATAATGATGTATGACGGCGAAGAGCCGCTTGCACGTCTTCTTGAGGCTCTTGACTCTGGTGATGACAATCTCGACTGTGTTCCAAACCTTTGCCATGCTAAAGGTGGAAAGATATATAAAAACCATCGGATTGAGCAAACATTTATCAACGATACAGTTCCCGATTTCGATGGCTTCGCCCTTTCTAAATACTTCATGCCTGAGTTAATATTGCCGGTTTATTCCTCTAGGCAGTGTTTTAATCATTGCGCCTTCTGCACCATTCCCGGTGCCACCGGTGGTTGTTACCGAAAGATGCCTATATCGAGAGTATTTGAAATAATGTGTCGGTTAAATGAAAAATACGGCACGAGAGTTTTCTCTTTTGTGGATGAAACATTCGAAGGCAAAAGAATGGAGCAACTCGCGGATGAAATAAACGCATCGGGAAAAACGTTTTTCTGGCATGGAGAAACGAGGTTCTCTCCAACCCTAAGTACAGAAGTTTTTAACAAGATATACCAAAGTGGATGTAGGCAGATTCAGTTTGGCCTCGAGTCATACAACCAAAGAGTTCTTGATCTAATGAAGAAGAACACGAGAGTTGATTGGATTGATCGCAATGTCCATGATTGTCTCAATGCGGGTATTCCTGTTCATCTATTTTTTATGATTGGCTTTCCGACCGAAACTAAAGAAGAGGCTCTGAACACCTTAGCTTATACAGAGAATGTTTTGAATTATTCAAAACAGGTATGTGGTGTTCCATATTCCACGAGAGGATTTGCGAATTTTGGTCTCGTTATGGGGTCGGATGTTTGGAATCATCCCGATAAGTATGGTGTCTCTGTAATGCCGAAGTCCCAATATGAGGATTTGCGCCTCGAAGTGGATTATGTTTCAGGCACTGGTTTAACTTTAAATGAAGCAAAATCCTTATCTGATGAGCATCATATTGATTTTTATATGCAAGAGGTCATAAACGGTAGCGACACAATTGACTTGCCCCAGCGGCTTCATATTTCAGAGGTGACCTGGATCCTAGATTCTATTCACGCTGTCAGGTATAAGGGACATTTGACCAAAGTAAAGCGACGGCTAACTAGTCTAAATCCAGCTGATCGAATCTGGCTGGATTCCAAGACCTCTGTCGTGCTCGTTGAGCCATTTGCCTACTTCTATAATTCTGAATACCATCATGTCTATGCTGTTTCCCAGTTGGTATACCTTAAGTTGGCCCGTTTATTGGAGGCCGATTGTAGCATTTCTCTTATTCTTGATCAGGGCGACCTCGAGCTGACAAGGGCGATAGAAGAACTGTTGCATTATGGATTGCTGAATACAAATATCGATGCCGATTATGTAATGCACGATAACGGTTTTCAATTGGTTAAAAGTTCGTTTGTTAAAGAAGTCGGACGCTCAAAAGAGGGGTTAAGAGTACTGCTGAGTTGTGCCACCCATAGAATGTGTGCGGTTAATGATTTTTCGTTCGCTTTGCTTTCGTTGTTTGAAAAGCCGATTACTAAGAACGAGGTGCGCGACATTTTGAAAAAAGAGGGACTATCGACAAACGAGGAGCAATTAAACAAGTTGGTTGATAATTGCATGAAAGCAGATATACTACAATTGATTAGATAGAGGAGGTTTCTGCATGGACGTTATTAACAAAGATCTCTTGGAGCAACTGAAAGAGTCTCAGGAAGAGGGCGTCGTGGTAGAAGTGTTCGACTTTGAGGACTACATGGATAAATTCTGCCATTAGTTTCGGAATTAACTTGCCTCGCTTAAAGGAGAAGTCGATTATCGATTTCTCCTTTTTTAATTAAAGATATTTTTGGAATACATGCTCTTAGCACAGGTTGGCGTCTCAGTAAACTGAGAGGTTGCTTTGGCTAGTTAGAGATATGTGAACGTCCGTTAGACTGAATCTCAGGGTAGAAGGGGCCTCCAGTGTCCAGATCAACAAGGCAATGCTGCGTTTCGGCTAATAAGAACGATGGCTTTTTGCGTGTGGCGGCGGCGTCGCCGCAGATTCGCGTGGCCGATGTCGAGGGTAATGCCGAGGTTGCGCTGGCAGCTGTTCGCAGAGCTGCCGAGCGCGGCATTCGCGCGTTGGTGTTGCCCGAGCTTAATCTGTGCGGCTATACCGCGGCCGATCTGTTCCATAACCGCACACTGCTGCATGCCTGCGAGGCGGCACTTGTGCACATCCTTGATGAAACCCGTGAGTTGCCGGTCGTCTTTACCATCGGTCTTCCCGTTGCAGTTGCCGAGAATATCTACAACTGCGCCGCCGTGTGCTGCGCGGGCGAGCTTTTGGGCCTCACGGCCAAGAAGTATCTGCCCAACTATGGCGAGTTCTATGAGCGCCGTTGGTTTGCTCCGGCGCCTGCGGATCCCGTGTGGGTTGAATTTGCCGGTCAGGGTCCGGTCCCGCTGGGTTCGGGGCTTGTCTACCGTTGCTGTGATGAAGGCGCCGAGGACCTGGTGCTGGGCGTTGAAGTCTGTGAGGACCTGTGGGTGCCGGCACCCCCTTCGACCGAGATGGCGCTTGCCGGTGCGACGGTGATTCTCAACCCGTCGGCTTCTGACGAAATCATCGGTAAGGCAGATTACCGCCGCAGCCTTATCTCTAACCAAAGCGCGCGCCTGTACTGTGCCTATGCCTACGCGGATGCGAGTGAGGGCGAGTCCACGACCGACATGGTCTTTGCGGGCGAGAACCTCGTCTACGAAAACGGCTCGAAGCTCGCCGCGACCAAACTGCTTACCTGCGATATGGCCATCGTCGACGTTGACCTTGACCGTCTGGTTGCCGAGCGCCGTCGCTCGACGACGTGGACGCGCGCGGACGATGCGCCGGAGGCCACGACCGTTGAGTTTTCGTTTGAGGGCGTGTTGGCCGAAGAGCCTGTCCTGCGCGATGCACTCGGCATCGACCGTGTCTTCCCCCGCGCACCCTTTGTTCCGGCCGACCATGGTGACCTGGCCGAGCGTTGCGAGACCATTCTCGACCTGCAGACCGCGGGCCTCAAGACCCGTCTTGCCCATACGGGTACCAAGGCGGCTGTCATCGGTCTTTCAGGCGGTCTGGACTCCACGCTGGCGCTGCTTGTGACCGTGCGTGCCTTCGATGCGCTGGGGCTGCCGCGCACGGGTATCACGGCGGTTTCCATGCCTGGCTTTGGCACGACGCATCGCACTAAGTCGAATGCCGAGTCGCTCGCTCGCGACCTGGGCGTGAGCTTCCGCGAGGTTTCGATCCACGCGGCTGTGGAGCAGCACTTCAAGGACATTGAGCACGATCCGACCGTGCAGGACGTGACCTACGAGAACAGCCAGGCCCGCGAGCGTACGCAGATTCTGATGGATCTGGCCAACCAGGCTGGCGGTTTTGTCGTCGGCACGGGCGACCTGTCGGAGCTGGCGCTCGGCTGGGCTACCTATAACGGCGACCACATGAGCATGTACGCCGTCAACGCGAGCGTGCCCAAGACGCTTGTGCGCCATCTGGTGCGCTATGCGGCCGATGTCTTTGGCGGGCGTATTGCCGAGGTTTTGCTCGATATCCTCGATACGCCGGTGTCCCCCGAGCTCCTGCCGCCTACGGGCGACGGCGAGATTGCGCAGAAGACTGAGGACCTGGTGGGCCCGTACGAGCTGCACGACTACTTCCTCTACTACCTGCTGCGTTTTGGCTTTGAGCCGGGCAAGATCTACCGCATGGCGCTCAAGAGCTTCGAGGGCGTCTACGACGTCAAGACCATTCACACGTGGCTACGCACGTTCTACCGTCGCTTCTTTGCCCAGCAGTTCAAGCGCAGCTGCCTGCCCGATGGCCCCAAGGTGGGCTCGGTCACGCTCAGCCCGCGCGGCGATTGGCGCATGCCGAGTGACGCCAGCTCGCGCCTGTGGCTCGCCCAGATTGACGCGCTCAATCCGATGGACTAAGGTTGCCAAATTGAACCAAAACAGCGGGTGCAAGCGTTACACTTTTGCAATCTGATGGCCCGTATCGCGCGGCGCTCTTGTCGGAGTGCCGCGTTTTTCATATCGAAAGGTGGCACCATGCAGGCATCGCAGCGTCTCGACCGCTTTGGCGCGGAGGTCTTCGCCTCGCTCAACAACAAACTGCTTGCGCTGAAGGCTCAGGGCAAGACCATTTACAACATGAGCGTGGGCACGCCCGACTTTAAGCCGTACGACCACGTGGTCGAGGCGCTCACGCAAGCGGCCCAGGACCCCGAGATGTGGAAGTATGCCCTGCGCGACCTGCCCGAACTCAAGCAAGCCGTGTGCGATTACTATGAGCGCCGCTTTGGCGTTTCGGGCATTACGCCGTCTATGGTGCAGTCGTGCAACGGCACGCAGGAGGGCGTGGGCCATTTGGGCCTGGCCCTGCTCGATCCGGGTGACACCATTTTGGTTCCCGATCCGTGCTACCCGGTCTTTGAGGCGGGCGCCAAGATTGCCGATGCCAAGCTCGAGTACTATCCGTTGGTCGCCGAGCATAATTACCTGCCCTATGTGGCGGGCATCGATCCCGAGGTGGCCGATCGTGCCAAGTATATGATCGTGTCGTTGCCCGCCAACCCGGTCGGCTCGGTGGGCACGCCCGAGGTCTACGAGGAGATCATCGCTTTCGCCCGCGAGCACGACCTGCTCATCGTCCATGACAACGCGTACTCCGACATCGTGTTCGACGGCGAGCCGGGCGGAAGCTTCTTGCAGTATCCTGGTGCGCTTGAGGTGGGCGTGGAGTTCTTCTCGCTTTCCAAGTCGTTTAACGTTACCGGTGCGCGTATCGGCTTTTTGGTCGGCCGCGAGGACGTGGTCTCTGCCTTTGCCAAGCTGCGCGGCCAGATCGACTTTGGTATGTTCTTCCCGATCCAGAAGGCTGCTATCGCCTGCCTGAACGGTCCGCGCGATGAGGTCGAGGCGCAGCGTCTGAAGTACCAGGAGCGCCGCGATGCCCTGTGCGACGGTCTTGAGGGCTTGGGCTGGGAGCGTCCCAACGCGCATGGCTCTATGTTTGTGTGGGCCAAGCTTCCCGGTGGTCGCACCGATTCCATGGCGTTTTGCGAGGAGCTTATGGAGAAGGCCGGCGTTGTGGTGACGCCGGGCGCGAGCTTTGGTCCTTCGGGTGAGGGGCATGTGCGCATGGCGCTGGTCCTGCCGCCCGATCAGATCGCTTTGGCTGTCGAGGCCATTCGCGAGGCGGGCCTGTATTAGAAAGCTATTCCGCTCGTCAATAGCTCGAAACCGATTTCGTGCAGTTATTTTACGAATCCTGCAAACAATTTCGGCAAACGGTCGATTTTTGGCTGCGAATAGGAGCATAATCAAAGTCCCGATTGGATGTATTGGGATTACGGCAAGCCGCTCGGGTCGTTCCCGGGCGGCTTGTTTGTGGAGAGAGATGGGAGTTTCTAATGGTTAACGAGAAGAAGGTCGCTATTGTCGGCTGCGGTTTCGTTGGTTCGTCTTCGGCGTTCGCGCTGATGCAGAGTGGTCTGTTCTCCGAGATGGTCCTCATCGACGTGGACAAGAACCGCGCCGAGGGTGAGGCCCTGGATATCGCGCACGGCATGACGTTTGCCGAGCCGATGAAGATCTACGCCGGCGATTATTCCGATGTCGCCGACGCCGCCATGATCGTCGTCACCGCTGGCGCTGCCCAGAAGCCCGGTGAGACTCGCCTGGACCTGGTCAACAAGAACGTCAACATCTTTAAGTCCATCATTCCCGAAATTAAGAAGTCTGGCTTCGACGGCATTCTGCTCATTGTCTCCAACCCGGTCGATGTTCTGACCTATGCCGCCATCAAGATGTCCGGCCTGCCCGAGGGCCACGTCATCGGCTCCGGCACCGTGCTCGACACTGGCCGTCTGCAGCAGATGCTTGGTGCCCACGTCGAGGTTGACCCGCGCGATGTCCAGGCCTATGTCATGGGTGAGCACGGCGACTCTGAGTTTGTCGCTTGGTCCAGCGCCCAGGTTGCCGGCGTGCCGCTGAACACTTTCTGCGAGCTTCACGGTCATCTGGAGCATGAGGCTGCCGAGAAGCGCATCGCCGAGGACGT
>DXZV01000013.1:1947-6359 GCA_019419485.1 Collinsella sp. | reverse complement strand
GCAGCGTCAGATGTGTATAAGAGACAGGAACTCCGCCTACACCATCATCGAGAAGAAGCACGCCACCTACTATGGCGTCGCCATGGCCGTCAAGCGCATCTGCACCGCCGTCATGCGCGATGAGCAGACCGTTCTGCCCGTCTCCTCGCTCATGGTGGGCGAGTATGGCCTGTCCGATCTTGCCATCTCCATGCCGACGGTCGTTGGCCGCGACGGCGTCGTCTGTCGCGTCCCCGTGCCGCTGAACGATGACGAGCAGCATGAGCTCACCGCCTCCGCCAAGGCCCTCAAGGATATCATCGACAGCGTCGACTTCTCCTGCTAAATCAAGCTCGCTAGAGCGAAAAGCTACAATGAAGGCGTCCGGGTCCACACGGCCCGGGCGCCTTTTTGGTGCAAAGTAACCTGACCCCAATGCACCATAGTTGCCCCAATGCACCATAGTTGATGGGAGGGCCATGTCGGATTCGCCTAATTTTTTAACCTATGCCCAGACGGCGTTTGATCCGTTTGAGGAGAGGCCGTTCTGCGCGGTGGATAGCCTCGTCTTTGCGTGGTTGTCCTATTTGCGTTTGCCGGGTGATATGGCGGAGCTGACGAACTGGCAGGGCCTAGACGTACGCGAGCTGCTGCGTGCCGAGTGCTACCGGGACATGATTGACGACTTGTGGGACCCGGAGGGGAGCAAGGCCTTGCTGGAGGCCGTGGCAGCAAGTCCTCGCTACCGTGGCGTGCACGTTTGCGGCTATCGTGCCGTGAGCGATGTGGTGGCGACAGAGCAGTTTGCAGCCATGGCGTTCCGGTTTCCGGCGGGGTTTAGCTATCTTTCCTTCCGGGGGACCGACAGCACGATTGTGGGCTGGAAAGAGGACTTTAACATGGCGTTCCGGTATCCTGTGCCGGCCCAGGAATCCGCGGCGCGTTATGTGGACGAGGCGGCGGATGCGATTGACGGGCCGCTTTTGTGCGGAGGTCATTCCAAGGGTGGAAACCTTGCGGTGTACGGTGCGGCGATGTGCTCCGATGTCGCCCGTGCGCGAATCGAACAGGCGTATTCCCATGATGGTCCGGGTTTCGTCGAGGAGTTTCTGAACGGCAACGCCTTTGCCGATCTTTCCGGTCGAATCGACAAGACGCTACCTCGGTCGTCGATCTTTGGCATGATGTTCGAGACGCAGGAGGACTATGCCATCGTTGAGAGCACCGAGTTCAGCCTGCTGCAGCACAATCCCTTTAGCTGGGTGGTTGATGGTCGCGACTTCGTGTACTGTGAGCGCCTGTCCGCCGGTGCTCGATACGTTGATGGCTCCATTCGCGAGATGCTGCTTGCAGTTTCGCCTAGCGAGCGCGAGCGTTTTGTAGATGCGTTGTTCTCCGTGTTTGAGGCTACGGGTGCTGAGCGGTTTGCGGATATCGCTGGGAATCTGCGCGAGAGCCTGCCCGTGATGCTCCAGGCTGCGCAAGGGTTTGACAAGGATACGCGACGCTTTGTCTCGCAGACCATCGTGGCAATTCTTAAGTGTGCGCTGCTGCCCAAACGTCCCGAGTTCAGCGTGCCTTCTAGTGGTAAGAGCCTGGCAGAACAGCTCGAGGTATGGCAGTCCGAGCTCCTGCGCTAGCCATTGGTGCAAAGCAACCTGTCCCCGATGCACCAATCTTCGATGCGCCTGGGGCGGGCTCGACCGCTATACTGGTTCGTGCTCAATTCAATCTAGAACGGAATGCCGTATATGAAAATCAATCATGCGATTCTGCATATCCTGGACTTTGACTCTGCCGTCAACGTTATGAGCCAGCGCGAGCTCGATATCGAGAGCCGTACCGTGCGCAACTTCGTGACCACGCATCTGCGCCGCGCACGTACCTCGGCCGACAATAAACGCGCCGCGTTTGCCGAGAACTCTGCGTTTGGCGGCGAGCTCAAGGGCTATTTCTTTGGCGAGCGCGAGTTCGTAGACCTGTCGCAGCAGATTGCGGAGTTCATTTCCTCCGAGCTTACCAAGGCCGAAAAAGCCGAGTCCACCGATGTGCTCGTGGCCGACTTTGACGACGATGAGGATGCCCGCTGGTTTGCCGTGATGCTGCTGGGCTCCAAGCAGGCCTTTATGCACGAGGTGGGCCGCGAGGAGGGCGAGGTACGCAACGACATCGCGCGCCACTATGCTATCCTGCCGAATCCTTCCCAAAAGGTGCCAAGCTATGCCATCGTGCGTGCGAGCACCATGGAGATCGGCTATGTGGACAAGAAGCGCAAGATTGCCGGCGAAGACCGCATGCTCATTCCCGACGGTCTGCTGCAGTGCGATACGGGCGTGTCGGGCAAGGAGGTCATCGACACCGTGACGCGCGTGGTCGAGGAAGTCGCCGAGGAGCACGGTGCCAATACGGCCGTAGCGCTCGCTAAGGTTAAGGCTGCCGTTGCCGAGAAGGTTGAGGATGACGAGGAGCTGCCGCCCTGGGATATCGTCGATGAGGTCTTTGAGGACGAACCGGTTATCAAGGAGAGCGTGCGCGCGGCACTGACTGAGGAGAAGGTGCCTGAGCGTGTGCCCGTGGAGCGCAAGCAGGTCGAACGCGCGGCTGTGCGCAACCACAAGATCCGTACCGACACGGGCATCGAGATCAGCTTCCCGGCCGAGATGGGTTCGAACTCTGAGTACATCGAGTTTGTCAACGAGCCCAACGGCCTCATCTCCATCGAGCTCAAGAACATCGGAAGTATTGAGAATCGATAAACTGCTCTTGGACGTTGCAAAAAACAAAGGCCGAAGCCTTTTGGGACTTCGGCCTTTTTTGTTTTCGGCTTGGTTGCTGACATTGCGCCGCAGGTTGAGCTCACGTCAGCGAAAACGCCCCTAAGCGAGCAAGGTGACGTGAAAGAGGAGGGAAGCGTACTTCGGTACGCGACCGACGATTGAACGTCAGATTGCCGCTTAGGGGCGTTTGCAGCGTCGAGCCGTTACGCGGTTTGGCAAAACCGCGTAACTTCTACAGCTGGCGCAGGCCCTCTTCCAGGCCGGTCTTGCTGTCGGTCTTCTCGTCGCGCATCTTGATGGCGCGGGCGGGGACACCGGCCACGACGGCGCCGGCGGGGACGTCCTCGACGCACACGGCGCCGGCGGCAACTACAGCACCCTTGCCCACGTGCACGCCTTCCAGGACCACGGCGTTTGCGCCGATCATGACATCGTCCTCGATGATGACGGGCGTGGCGCTGGCGGGCTCCACAACGCCTGCCAGCACGGTGCCGGCGCCGATGTGGCAGTTCTTGCCCACGGTGGCGCGACCGCCCAGCACGGCGCCCATATCGATCATGGAACCCTCGCCGATAACGGAGCCGATGTTGATGATGGCGCCCATCATGATGACGGCACGGTCGCCAATCTCGACGCGGTCGCGGATGATCGCGCCCGGCTCGATGCGGGCGTTGATGCCCTTAAGGTCGAGCATGGGCACGGCGGAGTTGCGGCAATCGTTTTCAACGTCGTAGTAATCGATGGAATCGGCATTGGCGTCCAGGATGGTCTTGAGCTCGTCCCAGTCGCCAAAGACGGTCTTGCCGCGACGGCCGCCGTAGACATGTGCGTCGCCCCAGGCAACCTTCATGCCCGGCTTCTCGCGCACGTACAGCTTGACGGGCGTCTTTTTGGGCGCGGTGGCGATGTAGTTGATAATCTCCTGTGCATCCATCTCGGCTGCGTTGCTCATTTGCTATCTCTCCTTTGGGTGGATTCGGTTGATACCTGGTTAGGCAAACATGACCTTGTCGAACGTATAGAAGCCGGGTTCGCGGGTGACGAGCTTCTGCGCGGCTGCCAAGGCGCCGTTGACAAAGATCTGACGGCTCGTGGCGCGGTGGGTGAGCGTGACCTCCTCGTCCTGGCCAAAGAAGCTCACCTTGTGCACGCCGGCGACGGTGCCGCCGCGCAGCGAGTGCATACCGATTTCCTTGGGATCGCGTGCTCCGCACATGCCCTCGCGGCCATAGACGGGGTGGTAGCCTGCCTCGGGCTCGGCTTCGACGACGGCGTCGAGCAGTAGCTTGGCAGTGCCGCTGGGGGCGTCGACCTTTTGGTTGTGGTGCGTCTCGACGATTTCGCAGTCAAAGCCGGGCAGCTCGCGTGTAGCCTGCGCTACCAGATGGCGCAGGGCTGCGATACCGATGGAGTAATTGCCCGAGTGCATAACGCGGGTGTTCTGGCCCAGCTCACGCAGGCGGTCCATCTGCTCGGGGGTGTAGCCTGTGGTGCCTGAGACCAACGCCGCGCCCGTGCGCTCGACATAGGCGACGACGGCGTCGAAGGTCGCGACGTTCGAGAAGTCGATGATGACGTCGGCAGCCGGTGCGTTCTCGAGCTCGCTCAAATCGAAGCCAATCTGGGCCACGATATCAAAAACGGGCTGCCCGGCGG
>DXZV01000013.1:0-1937 GCA_019419485.1 Collinsella sp. | reverse complement strand
CCGGCGGCGTCGACAATGCCTTCGGCGGTAGTGCGGATGAGCGAGCCCATGCGGCCCGTTCCCATAATGACGGTCTTAATCAAGTAGACCAGCTCCCTTCAGAGCATCGGTAAGTGCGGCTCGCGTGTCGTCTGCCATGGGGCACAGCGGCATACGGTAGTTTGCCTCGATCATGCCCATCTGGGCGAGCGCTTCCTTGACGGGGATGGGGTTGACCTCGCTAAAGAGGGCGTTGATGAGCGGCTGGCCGGCAATCTGGATATCGCGGGCGCGCGCTACGTCGCCGTCCAGATAAGCGCGGCACATGTCGTGTACAAGCTGCGGCTGCACGTCGGCCCACACGCTGATGGTGCCCGAAGCGCCCAGGCTCATGAGCGGCACGGTGAGTGCATCCTCGCCCGAGTACATGCGGAAATCGTCGGACAGCAGGTGGGCGATCTTGGCCGCGTAGGCGACGTTGCCCGAGGCCTCCTTGATGCCCATGATGTTGGGGTGCGCGGCTAGGCGCTCTACGTTGCGCTCGCTGATACCGCAGCCGCAGCGGCCGGGGATGTTGTACAGGATGCAGGGGATGTCAACGGCATCGGCGACGGTCTTAAAGTGCTGATAGATACCCTCTTCGTTGGACTTGTTGTAGTAGGGGGTAATGAGCAGCAGGCCGTCGGCTCCCAAGCCCTGGTAAGTAAGCGACTTGGTGAGCATGGTCTGCGTGGAGTTGGAGCCTGAGCCGGCGATGACGGGGACGCGTCCTGCAACATGCTTGACCACGGCGGCGACGACGGAGTTGTCCTCGTCATCGGTCATCGTGGCGCTCTCGCCGGTGGTGCCCAGGGTGAGAATGGCGTCGGTGCCATTTTGCAAGTGGAAATCGATAAGGCGCTCGAGCGCGTCAAAGTCGACACTGCCGTCCTTTTTAAACGGCGTAACCAGGGCGACGATTGAGCCCTCGAGATTGCGGATGTCCATGTTCTTCTCCTTCGCCTCCGCGATCTGGATGCGTTTGTTCCATTGAGCTGCGACTGCCAGGCGCTCGTCTTGGGCGCGACGGTGGGCGCTTTCGGCGCGCGACTTGGCCAGCAGCTCTCGGCCGCACGGCAGCACGTCGAGCGTGGAAAAGTAATCGCCCGGGCGCTCGGCGCGGCGGATGAGGTCGGCCGCGCCATCGGGGCGCAGCAGGACCTCGGCGGAGCGCAGACGTCCGTTGTAGTTGTAGCCCATGGAGTAGCCATGCGCACCGGTATCGTGGATTACAAGCAGGTCACCCATGTCGATATGCGGCAGCTCGCGGTCGATGGCGAACTTGTCGTTGTTTTCGCACAGGTTGCCCGTAATGTCGTACGTGTTTGTGACAGGCGCCGCGGTCTTGTCGGGGCCACCCGGCTGGCCCATCACTGTAACGTGGTGGTAAGCGCCATACATGGCAGGACGAATGAGGTCGACGGCACTTGCGTCCACGCCGATATAGTCTTTGTAGATCCGCTTTTCGTGAATGGCCTTGGTGACCAGGCACCCGTAGGGGCCCATCATAAAGCGGCCCATCTCGGTGCAGATCGCCACATCGCCCATGCCGGCGGGAACCAGGATCTCGTCGTAGGCCGCGTGTACACCCTCGCCGATGGCGTGGATGTCATTGGCCTGCTGCTCGGGCAGGTAGGGGATACCCACACCGCCGGACAGATTGATAAAGGCGACATGTGCACCGGTCTCGCGCTCCAGGCGCACGGCAAGTTCAAAGAGGATTCGCGCGAGCTTGGGGTAGTAATCGTTGGTGACGGTGTTGCTGGCAAGGAAGGCATGGATGCCAAAGTCCTCGGCGCCCTTGGCCTTGAGCATGCGGAAGGCATCAAAGAGCTGCTCGGTGGTCATGCCGTACTTGGAATCGCCCGGGTTGTCCATAATGCCGTTGGAAAGCTGGAACAGGCCGCCCGGGTTAAAAC